>JAAEEP010000002.1 GCA_013415695.1 Methanomassiliicoccales archaeon
TCGTATCCTGAATAGTCTCTTTGGATCGGCTGGGAGTAGTCTGGCTGCGATGCCGTGTAGTCGGTCTGTGCTTGCTGCTGCGACAGGTTGGATCCGCAAGTGGGACAGTAATTCTCACCAACGCCAACATTCTTGCCGCAGTTTGGACAATATGGCAAGTTCGTTCCTCCCTTTGGAGTTACATCTCACTTTCCATATTAAAATGTGTCATATGATTACCAGAAGGTGAATTTGTACTGAATTACCTAGGATAGGGCCCCTTGTTGCCAAAGAACTTGAAAGCCACATATCCAGCCATCGCGCAGAACAACCTTAAAAGGGCCCAGGCGTTCATCTTCTGCCTGAACATTTTAAGAGGATCGTATGAACCCCAAAGTCGACCGTGCTTCAAAGTCAGCTGTTTCCTCCCGACACCATTCCAGAAAGCCTGCTTGAAGAATCCGTAGACCGTACCCCTGGCCCGATGATAGATGATCGAGTTTGGGTTGTAGATGAGCGAGTATCCAGCATCCACTGACCTGAAGTTGAGGTCGATATCCTCCGCCGTTATGAACCATGGATCGAAGAAGCCAACCTCCTCCAGCACATCCCTGCGGAAAGCCATGTTGCAGCTTGGAAATGAAATATCGAACCCCTTGTGGAAGAGTTCAACTCTTTCAAGGTCCTCCCATGCACTCAAACCTATGTTGATGACCTTGCCTGCAGCCATGTCCGCCCCTTCCATTATCGTCCTTCTGATCTCCTTGATCCAGAAAGGGTTGGCGATGCAGTCTCCACCCACGAAGGCAATGATATCTCCTTGAGCCATTGAGATGCCGAAGTTGGTGCTCTCACCTCTCGTTCCCGGTTTGATATACAACTTGATGAAATCGTGTTTATCCGCATACTCTTGGACGATCTCTCTGGTGCGGTCCTTGCTCTTGGCGTCGACCACCACCACCTCCAGAGGCTGTTCTTGGACGATCAGGCTGTCGAGGAGGTCCGCAATGTTGCGCTCCTCGTTCATGACATTGAGCACTACACTGACCTTCATGTTGACTTGCCCTCATGGTCTGGGCCGCTTATCTCAGTTTCGGAATAGGATTTCCCTTCGGAATAGATACTTACGATATTCCTAAATAGTAACATGAATAGGCTCGTCAAAGCTCCGGATGTAAATGAAGGGAACACATCTGCCATTCATTTTCTCCACGGGCAGATATTAACAATGGATTTCGAGACCTTTGGCCATGAAGGACAACTTATTAAGTTAGGGAAATCATTCAATGGCACTGACATGAAGCTCATGGGCAAGTTCTACCAGATCGAGGACTGCAAGATCGGCGAGGGGACCGTTGTTTGGGATTTCGTCAACCTCTTTGGATGCACGATAGGGAAGGGATGTAGGATTGGATCCTACGCAGAGATCGGAAGAGGCGTCATCATAGGCGATCGTTGCAAGGTGGAGCCGTATGCTTTCATTCCCCCTGGTGTCATCATAGAGGACGAAGTATTCATCGGCCCTCATGTCTGCTTCACCAACGATTACTACCCAAGGGCGGTTGGGGATTGGGAAATTGTGCCAACCACCGTCGAGAAGGGGGCGTCAATAGGAGCGAACAGCACCATACTATGCGGGATCACGGTCGGAGAAGGGGCCATGGTCGCAGCGGGTTCAGTCGTAACTAAGAATGTCCCTCCAAGGACATTGGTTGCCGGAAATCCAGCGGTTGAGAAGGGGATGGTCAGAAAATGAGAATAGGCCTTTGCAAACCGGTCGTCACGGAGGAGATGATAGAAGCCGCAACCGACGCTCTGAGGAACGAGAGATTCGTTCTGGGTGAGAGCGTTTTCAAGTTCGAGGAGGCTTTTGCCGACTACGTAGGAACGGAGCACGCCGTCTCCGTCTCGTCAGGAACCGCAGCCCTTACTCTCACGTTGATCGCTATGGGCATCAAAGGGAATGAGATACTCACTACCCCATTGTCTTTTGTGGCCACCGCCACCAGCATCGTGCATGCCGGTGGGACGCCCCGTTTTACAGACGTCCAGGAGGACGATTTCCTCATTGACCCCACGGACATTGTTACCAGGTTGACTGAACGGACAAAGGGCGTGGTACCAGTTCACCTCTTCGGGCACCCTTGTGAAATGGATGCAATATTGGAGATTGCCTCTGAAAGGGGATTGGCGGTCGTCGAGGACGCTGCTCAGGCGCACGGGGCCAAATACAAGAACAGGAGGACGGGGTCTCTGGGCGACGCCGGATGCTTCTCCTTCTACTCCACCAAGAACATGACAGTGGGTGGCGATGGAGGTATGGTTACCACAGATGATGAACGACTGGCCGAGGACATTCGGAAGTTGAGGCACTGTGGCAGGGTCTCCCAATATATTCATGATGTATTCGGTTTCACCTCGAGGCTGAATAGCGCTAATGCCGCCTTTGGGTTAGTTCAATTGAAGTACTTGGACGAATGGAAT
Organism: Methanomassiliicoccales archaeon; assembly: GCA_013415695.1. Lineage (NCBI taxonomy): Archaea > Methanobacteriati > Thermoplasmatota > Thermoplasmata > Methanomassiliicoccales > Methanomassiliicoccales archaeon. The sequence goes on from JAAEEP010000002.1 coordinate 2,464, forward strand.
GAGCGGAGGAGGGCGATAGCATCACGCTATACTGAACGCCTCCGGTATTTGGAGGGAATAACGACTCCACCCATGCCTTCCAGGTATCGCACACCTGTTTTTCATTTGTATGCGATCCGAGCAGAGAACAGGGACGGGTTGGCCAATCACCTGAACACCCAGGGGATTGAGTGTGGTATCCATTATCCAGTTCCAATTCACCTGCAACCCGTTTACAGGGAGGTGTACGGTTACAAGGAAGGGGAATTTCCTGTGAGCGAGTCGTTGACCGGTAGGCTACTCTCTCTGCCAATGTTTCCGGAGATGACCGACGAAGAGGTCGACTACGTCTGCGAGTGCATAGAAGATTATTACGGAGGGCTTGAATGAGGAACATCAATGTTGCTGTTCTAGGTACGGGCTACTGGGGAAGGAAAATAGTTGATGAGTACTGCAATATACCGAGTGTTAAGCTCAAGGCCGTTGCCGACATCTCGGATGAGAATCTGGAATTCTGCCGGGACAGGTACGGGGTTGAGAACCTCTACAAGGATTATCGGGAAGTCATAGAGGACGACTCCATCACTGCTGTGAATGTATGCCTCCCCAACAACCTTCATTATAAAGTGTGCCGGGAGGCCCTTGAATCAGGGAAGCATGTCCTGGTCGAAAAGCCGATGACTCTTACATCTGAAGAGGGTTGGGAGTTGGTCAACCTGGCTCAGGAAGACAACCTCACTCTGTCCGTAGGGCATATATATCGTTTCAACAACGCCATGTTGGAGATCAAGCGACTGATCGATCAGAAATTCTTCGGAAGGGTGTTTCTCATGAACTTCGAGTGGAAGAATTTGGAGAGGCCTTTCCAGGACAGGGACGTCATAGTGGACCTAGCACCTCATTACTTCGATATTATGAACTTCCTCCTGGGGGACTGGCCCTCTAGGATCACATGTATCGGACGTCCCTATCGTAGGGGCGAGCTGGAGGAAGCGGCCTACATCATATCCGAGCTCAAATCGGGCACCTTGGCACACGCTGACATCAACTGGCTTTCACCCAAGAAGGTAAGGCAGATCGAGATTGTTGGAGAGAACCGATCTGTCATCATCGACGCTGTCGCCCAGGAAGCCACGGTGCACGAGAGCGGTTACACATATCGTTTGGGCATTGAACGCAACAACACAATAAGGACAGAATTGGTACACTTCCTTCAGTCGATCGGCGATCCGCTCACCGAGACCAGGAACAGCGGCATCATCGGTGTCAAGACAGTGGAGATGATCGAGCAGGCGAAGCGTTCCCTTGTCGAGGGAAAGACCGCAACCCTTCCCTATTAGGAGGTGATCCGGTGGGGCGCAGGATTCTCATGCTCCTTGCCGATGAGTACCGTCCCGATCCGAGAGTTCGAAAGGAGGCTCTTGCGCTGGTCGAGGATGGTATCAATGTTACCATTCTCTCATGGGACAGGGGACACCACCATGAATCAAGATCGGAAAAAGAGGGCTTGAAGATCGAGTGCGTCCGTACTGGAAAGGTGTACGGGCTATTGAAGCTGGGTTTGAATTATCCACGTTTCTTCCTCAAAGCCTTTGGAATCAGCCGCAGAATGGACTTCGATTCAGTGCATGCCCATGACCTCGATACCCTTCTTCTTGGGGTGGCAATAACCCGTCTGAAAGGCGTACCATTGGTCTACGACGCCCATGAGCACTACGCTGCCATGGTCGCAGGTGATGTTCCCCCATTCTTTGCTAGAGTTTTCGACCGTTTGGAGGCTTGGGCACTACGATATGTTGATCTACTGGTGACGGCGAACAGTAAAATCGAGGAATATCTTCTTCCTCATCTCCGTTCTCCAAGAGTGAATTCCGTGGTAGTGATGAACTGCATCGATTATGTGGACCAAACTCCAACCCACAGGGATCATGATGGTATCATTGTATTTTACAGCGGCTCGCTTGAGTCAACAAGGTACGTCGAAGATATCGCTCTTGCCACCCTTGATATTGAAGATTGCACATTCAAGGTTGCTGGAGACGGTCCACTTCGCCAGAGGATCGAGCAACTATCGAAGACCCAGGATCGCATTATATTTATGGGGTATGTTCCGCATCAGGAGCTTCTCGAATCGATGATCGACATCGACCTCGTTGCTTGTTTGATGGACCCTTCGAACGAGAACAATAAGATTGGGACACCGAACAAGCTGTTCGAGTCGATGGTCCTCGGAGTTCCAGTCCTGGTGTCTGAGGGAACACTCAGTGCTGAGATCGCATTGGAGGAGGGGTGTGGAATCGCGATCAATTGGAGCGAAGGTGATTTCAAGGAAGCAGTTGAAACGATAAGAGATTCCCGGATGAGAAGGGAGATGGGTGACAATGGTCGAAGGGCGGCCAGGGAAAAGTACAATTGGGGCATCATGAAGAAGAGGCTGGTGGATGCCTACCGTTCCCTTTCCCCATGATCACTTTCTCTTCATCTCGGAGACGATGTAGTCTTTCATTTCCTTGGGATTGACCACGTTCAAGAAATAGTCAATATCCTCGCGTTTGAGCTCACCGAACAGCGCGAGTAAGCCACCGAATATAGCCAGTGTCACTGCCATGTATCCGAAAAGGTCCCACCACCGCTCCATCGGCCATATCATGGAGAGGCCTACAAGCGCCAGTCCGGTAATGGCTGCTGCCGGTATCATGAGGAGTAGTCGTGGATTCATGGTGGTCTTGGTCAACTTCCACACGATGAACCTGGTCGTAACAAGAAGTGTGGCGAAGGAGAACACCCTGGCCAGCGCCGCCCCTTCACCAGCAAGTCCCGGGAGCTCAAACCCGATGAGGCTTGGAGGAACCAACAGAAGGAGGAAGGCGATGTTGACCGAGAGGCTTACAGCCCATAACTTTGCACTCAGATCTGGCCTATTCACAGCGTTAATCTGGGAGAAATATATCTCATTCAGAAGGATTATGAGAGTAGAGACTGAGAGTAGTCTTAGAATGTCTCCCGCGATCTTGAATTCCTCTCCGCCAAGGATGATCATGCAGACTTCCGGTCCAAAGACCCATATAAGCGTCACGGCCGGGAAAGCTATCATGGAGATGTAACGTTCTGCCTTCCTTGTTTTGTCCCGTACTTCATCCAGATTCCCCTCAGAATGCATCTTGGAGAAAGCCGGGAATGTGAGTGTTGATACTGCCAGACCTATCATTAGCAAGAGCTCAAGGATGCGAGATGCACCTGTGTAATATCCAACATCAGTACTTGACCAAAAGAATCCTATGGTGACCTTATCGATGTTACCCATCAACGCGCTCATGATAGATATGGTGGCGATGGGGATCGCGAATACCATGTAGCTCTTGAAGAGTACGGGTTTCCGAATTCTAAGGTGCTTCTGAGACAGTATGAACAGCCCGGTAATGGCCATTGCCAGTCCACCCAAGACATATGCGTACGATAGCGTCAGGTCGTCCAGCCTGTTCAATGAGATGAAAATAACGAGGGGAACCCTGATCAGGGGATCCATTAAGAGGGTGATCTGGGTCTTGGCTGACTCTAGCTTGGCGTCAAATGTGTATGTTGCTAGATGGGCTACATCATAGAATACATGGTAAAGAATGAACATGAAAATTATGTTCATGGAAGAGTCTGTCAGCTTGAAACCCAGCAGCTCAGTCCAAACGAATAGGCTAGAGAGGACTATCACCACCATTGTGCAGGTAAGCAACAGCTTGACGATCAGATAGGTGCTTACGCAATCTGAAGGGTCCTTTCCTTCAGAGAGTCTTTTCAGGTGGGCCGCATTGAAACCAAGATCGGCGATGCAATTGAAGGTCGCCACAAGGGCCAAGGACCAAGAGATGGTGCCGTAAGTATCAGCACCCAAGTATCGGAAGATGAACATTAGTCCTATGAATCCCAATCCGGCCGATACGGCCCTTGAGGTCATTATAAGAACAGACCTTCTTCCGATCAAGGTATCAATGGTCGATATCCAGAAGTGTATTTAATTCTGTTCAAAGGAGGAATGTCCGACAAATGCTCTCGAATTCCCTCAGATTGTAAGGGCTGGCCTTAAGGGATTTGATTTCTGTTATCGAGATGGGATTTGAGTGTATGGATAAGCCAAATATTATATACCCAGTATCCTATATAATCTACCGTCCGACAGTCGTCGGACCAATGATGGGATGCGAGTAAGGGCCTTGCAGAGATCGAGGACTCGATTTTCGCTTCCCCCTTAGGGGGAGGAACATGCACCTCAAGCAGATCGAACTTGAGAACTTCAAGTCCTTTGGGCAGAAGCTTACTATTCCCCTGCTCGAGGGATACACGGCCGTCACTGGGCCTAACGGGTCGGGAAAGTCGAACATATCAGATGCCATACTGTTCGTCCTGGGACCAAAGAGCTCAAGGGCTATTCGGGCGGGCAAACTAACCGACCTGATATTCAATGGTGGAAAGTCCAAGAAACCTTCGACCTTCACCAAGGTATCACTGTTGTTTGACAACCAGGACCGAATGATCCCATTGAACAGTGACATTGTGAAGCTGACACGTTTGGTAAAGCTGTCTCAGGTTGGAGAGGGCTACAATTCATATTTCTACGTGAACGGACGCAAGTCCACACTCACCGAGTTCGACTCCCTCCTGTCGAACTCGAGGATCTCTGCTGATGGTTACAACCTCGTGCAGCAGGGTGACGTGACAAACATTGTGGAGATGACAGATCTCGAGAGAAGGCGGATACTGGACGATATCTCGGGGATCTCTCATTTCGACAATGATATCGCCAAGGCCGAGGAGCAGAGGAGGGAAGCCGAGCAGAACATAGAGCGTATCTCAATAATACTCACAGAGCTGGAGCGGCAGATTGATCAATTGGAGAAGGACAGGCAGACCGCCACCAAGTACCTCGCAATTCAGGATAGACTCACCCTCTCTAGAGCTCAAATGGCCCATAAGAGGAAGGAGTCTACTGTCATCGAGATACAGTCCATCGGTTCTCAGATCGAGGACCATGATCGTGAGATTGAGGGCCTCAAAGCCCGACGTCAGGAGATCATTACAAAGACCCTGGAGATCGACGGTCTCATGAGCGATGTGGAGAGGGAGATCGACGAGAGGGGCGGTGAAGAGTTCCGCGAATTGAAGGAAAGGATCGATCAGGTCAGGATCGATCTGGCCCGCACAAAGGACGCGATGGAGCGTGCCCTTGATGATGTCCAAGAGATTAAGGACCAGCAGGAAGAGAGGAAGGAGGAGTTCGAGGCATTAGACCAGGAAATAGGTTCCTTGGAGAATGAGTTTGGAGAGATCATTTCCAGCATAGATCATGATTCTAAGGTTCTGCAGAAAGGACGTGATGAGGTCGCAGATCTCGAGGGAAGTATGAGAGAGTGCGATTCGGAATTGGACAGTCTGGAGAAAGAGGTAGTTGACCTAGATGGAGTTGTCCGCTCCAGTGAGGAGGAACTTCATGCCAAGAGGCTGGAGAAGGACAGATCCGCGGATCGCATGGAGAGGCTCAGGGCAGAGGTCGCGAACATTGAGGAGGAGATAAAGAACCTCGAATTCGAGGTCAGCGACATCGACTGGAACCTGAAGGAGATCCGGACAGAGGACAAGGATTCATCAAAGAAGCTAAAGAAGGCGGAGGAGGATTTCCACACCAAGAAGCGTTTGGAGGAGAAGCTTGGCCGCGAGGCCGAGGATCTCGAACGGGCGATACACCGATTGACCCGTGAATACAATCATTTAAAGGCAGAGGCGGAGGCCGCTGAGAGTGTGGCCCGTGGTTACACCCGGGCAGTGAGCGCAATACTGGAAGCGAGGGATAGGGGCCAGATCAAAGGGATCCATGGTACCATAGCAGAACTGGCCAAGGTTGACGATAAGTACGAGACGGCCCTCAACATAGCCGCGGGGGCGAGGATGCAATCTATTGTAGTAGACGACGACGAGGTCGCATCCAACGCAATCCAGTTCCTGAAGAAGGGCAACCTGGGAAGGGCCACATTCCTTCCATTGAGCAAGATGAGGGAGTACCGACCGAAAGGAAGGTCCCTGATGATAGTCAAGGAGACCTTGGGTTTCGCCATCGACCTCATCGACTTCGATGAGAGCTACCGGTCCGCGTTCAGCTACGTCTTCGGGGAAACCTTGGTTGTCGAAACGCTCGCAAAGGCAAGGAAGCTGATGGGCGGTGTCCGGTTGGTCACATTGGAAGGGGAGCTGATCGAATCCTCCGGAGCTATGGTCGGAGGAACCATTCAGAGTTCAAAGCTCAAGTTCGGAGTCTCATCCAGGGGTAAATTAGAGGAGATCGGCAGGGAGCTTCAGGCCACCACCACACATTCCGAGCAGGTCGCTTCTGAGCTAAGGCAGGTTCGAGCTGATCTGATCGAAATCGAGCGTATGATCCGCGAGATCAATGGTTCGTTCGATCTCAAGGGGGACAGGGTCAAAGCCCTTGAGACGAAGAAGCAGTCCATTCTTGTGAGGCTTAAGGAAACCAGGTCCCAGCGAGCTGAGAGGATCGAGGAGAAGGAGAACCTTGAGGGCCAATTAAAATCCCTTATCGAGGAAATCGAGACATTGGTATTGGAGCTTGACAAGCTGAAGGGAGAGCGAGAGGAAAAGCGGAAGAATATCCTGGAACTTGCCCCCAAAGACCTGTCCCAAAGACTGAAGGATCTGCACTCTCACATCAATCAGATTACATCCAATCTTTCCGAGCTGAAAGGCAGGAAGGAGGGTCTTGAGACCAAGATCCGCCTTCTCAGGGAGAGGAGGGAAGAACTCGCTTCATTGGACAAAGAGCAATGCGAGAAGATATCCTCGCTCGAGACCGAAGCCATCGCATCGGGAGAGATGCTCAACGGACTCAACGCTGAGTTGAAAGCCCTGCGCAAGATCGAGGAGTCAATGGGCGAGGAGATGGAATCGCTCAGGCGCAGGAAGGAGGATCTGTTCAAGGAGAAGACCCGGCTGGAGGCAGAGAGGGATACCATTGATAGTAAGATCGAGACCTCCTCTGATTTCTCCATAGGCCTCAGAACCAAGTTGACAATAGCTGATGAGAAGCTGAAGGAGATAGAGGACGAGATCAAGCAGTACAATGTGGAGGTCGAGCTTCCGCTTCCCACCCTTGAGCGCTTGAAGGAGACCATCAGGGAATGCGAAACATCGCTGGCAGGGATCGGACCTGTGAATCTCAGATCCATCGACGATTACGAAGAGAAGAAGAAGCGACACGAGAACCTCAATCTTGAGGTTGAACGTCTGGAGACCCAAAGAACCGATCTCCTGGGATTGATGAAGGATCTCAATGAGAAGAAGAAGGGATCGTTCCTCCAGGTATTCGAATCGGTGGGAGAGAACTTCAGGCGAGTCTACGCAGAGCTTTCCGGTGGAGGTGAGGCAGAGCTCGCTTTGGCGAATCCCAAGGAACCCTTTGAAGAAGGGCTCATCATCCGTGCCAGGCCTAGGACCGGGAAGACACTGAGGCTGCAGGCGCTAAGCGGAGGGGAGAAGAGCCTTACCGCCCTTTCATTCATATTCGCCATTCAGGAGTACCAACCCTCGCCATTCTACCTCCTTGATGAGGTGGACATGTTCCTGGATGCGGTCAACGCGGATATGGTCGCAAGGCGCATACAGAATGCCTCAAGGAGCGCCCAGTTCGTGCAGATCACCCTTCGAAAGGTGACCATGGACAAGGCTGATCATATCCTGGGTGTCACCATGCAGGAGGCCGGTATCAGCAAGGTGATAATGCGCCCCAACATGAACGAGGAGATCTTCACTGAACCAAAGAACGAGGTGGCAACGGAGGGAACGACATGATCTCCCGCGACAGGCTTGAGAGGGTTCTGGATCATCTGATGTTCCACAAGGCGATCATCTACGAGGAGGACCGAGCCCGCAAGATCGACCAGTACTTGGATGTTCTGAACAAGTCAGAGGAGAACGATTACTTCTCCTCCGCTGACGATACTGACCGCTCCTTCGAGGTGGTTTTTGAACTAGTGATATGCAATGACCTCGATCCCTGGGACATAGATCTCATGGAGTTCGCCCGCCTCTATGCGCGGCGGATCGAGAACAAGGAGGTCGACTTCATAGTTGCGGGTAAGTTGCTGCTGCTGGCCTGGACGATCCTTAGGAGGCAGAGCGAGGAAGTCCTCAACTTTCAGGAAAGGGTGGATCAGGACGAGCTCTTCTGTGTCGAGTGGGACACGGATTCCCTGGATCTGTTCATCGAGCACCAGGAACCCAACTACTTCGATGATTTCGATCCGGAAAGCGTGGAACTCTGCGAGGTGATTCGCCACAAGGAGCGGAGGCCGGTCATGCTCGTCGAACTTCTGGATGCCTTCGAGGAGGCACGTAAAGAGGCAAAGATCAAGCTCGAGCGCGCCTTAATGAGAGCTCAGGTCCAGGAGGAGATATTCGATGAGAATGCTCATCAGGAAGAGCTTGAGAAAGACGTCGAGGAGGTGTGGGAACGCATCCTCCGCTGCGGAAGTGGTCCTATAAGCATTGACGACATCAGCAATGGCGTCAAGGAGGATCTGATCATGGTTCTGGTGTCTCTTCTGTTCCTGACCAGGATGGGCAAGATTTCAATATGGCAGGAGGACCTGCCCCACGGGAAGATATTCTTTGAGGTGAAGATGCCATGGGACATCGGCACTCTGGAGGATGTCTCCGAGGCAAAGGTCGAAGTGGTCGATGACAAGGCGGTGATATGATTTGGACCCCATCAGAATCGTTGAGGCCGTGCTTTTCTCCACGTCCCGACCCTTGAGGGTGGCAGACATTGCTAGGGAAACGGGTTTGCCACAGACCACCATTAGGAAGGCGATCAAGGATCTCGCTTCCGAATATGATGAAAGGGGGTCGGCAATCGAGATCGCAAAGATAGGTCCCTCTTTCTCCATGCAGCTCAGGGACGACATGGCAGTTGCGGCGACACCATTCGCCGAGAAAGAGGTCCCTGAGGAGGCGCTGAAGACCGCCGCTATGATAGGATATCATCAACCAATCCTGCAGAGCGATCTTACCAGGATGTTGGGAAGCGGTGTGTACGATCATGTGCGAGCTCTTCGTTCATTGGGTCTGATAAAAGCGAGAAAGGTAGGACATACCCTGGAACTGACTACCACCAAGCGATTCTCTGAATACTTCGGCATCTCGAACACTGACCGAGAGGGGATCAAAGAGTGGTTTGAGTCAAAGATAAAGGAATGATCATATTGCTCCCTGCGAGAACAGGATGGCCAGAATCAACAACAACAGCAGGGCTGTCCACAGCATTATTGAATTCCTAATCGATTTCTTGGCCTTCTCGGCTTCCCACCATTTTCGGGGGGTTATCCCCTTCGCCAAGAAGACCATCACTCCCGAGAGGTTGATACAGATGAGGTTGATCAGGAAGAGTATGCCCGCTCCTGCCGCCAGATCCCAGTAGCCTCCGGCAAGTAGTAGTCCAAATGTCACCAGTGGAGGAACCAGGGCTACCGCAACCATCACGCCCACCAATGCAGTGGCAACCCCCACAGTTATAGAAAGTACCCCAGCAGTTCCCGAGGCAAGGGCGAGCAGCACATCGGGTAAACCCGCAGACGTCCTCGATGCGATCTCGAATGTCGTTGGGTCCACCTTGAAGATCAGCCCCATGATCACGGCGAACAGCACCGCCATCGATATGCCGATCAAGTTGGCTTTCTGGGATTTGAAGGCCAGTTCCCTGTCGCCCAAGGTGGTGGCCATTGAGAAGGCGACGTTCGGACCGAGCATGGGGGCTATAACCATTGCGCCTATTATCACCGCCACGTTGTTGGTGTAGAGTCCTATGGCCGCTACCACGGCGGAGATCACAATCAGGCTGAGAAAGGTGGTGTTGATATCCGTCATATCGGTTATGTCGTTGTAGAGTTCTTCGCGGCTGATCCTGAGCGGCACCCTCTTCTTCACGGGTTCCTTACCTTCCCCCCCTTCCTTTGTCTCCTCTGGTTCTTTGGGTCGAGGAAGGGAGGCCTCCACCGGAAGCAGGATCACCCTAAAACCCTCTGCCCACGCAAGCTGACTCTCCAGGTCGTCCAGGATCGGCTCGGCATCCTCAGCCTTCACCAGTATGATGAAGATGGTCCTTTCATCGGGAAGGCTTTCCTCCCACATGTCGAGTTTCTCATGTTCTTTCATGATGTCAGGAATCCTGTGACCCCTGCCCTTTGGAACGATTACCTCGATCAATCTCTGAGCCATTCCCTTTCTCCTTAGATCGAATGAATTGACAAAGAAATATTTAATTCCCAGATAATAGACCTTCCTACTCTGCGGTATAATGGATGAATAGTCGCTCTCTTCCATTCATTGATAAGGAAAGGTTTAAATGCGGTACCCACAATCTCAGGGAAGTGATATCATGGTGATGCCACTGGCGTTACTCGAGAAATCGTTGGATAAGAAGATATCTCTCCTCCTGAAGGACAACAGGATATTAGAGGGCAAGCTGATTGGATATGATGACTACATGAACATGGTCCTTGAGGACACTGAGGAGAGGACTTCTGAGCAGACGCGCCGACTCGGCATCGTAGTTCTCAGGGGAAACAATGTGGTGAGCATTTCACCGATGTGAAGCTCCATATCTAGGATCCCCGATCCATTTCAGTTTTTCCGGTGTAGGAGATGAAGGCTGCAATACTAGCGGGTGGGTTCGGAACAAGGTTGCGTCCTCTCACTCTTCATACGCCCAAGCCTTTGATCCCCTTGTTGGGAAAACCACTTGTCATGCATATAATCGATGCCCTGCCCAGTCAGGTTAACCAGGTGGTTCTGGCAGTCAACTACATGAGGGAGCATATCGAGGAATACTTCCAGACCCACGATGTGGGAAGAGAGGTCATCTTGGTGGAGGAGAAGGAACCTCTGGGTACCGGCGGTGCGATCAAGAACCTGAGCACCTACCTGGATGAGAGGTTCATCGCCTTCAACGGAGACATCGTATCCTCCGTCGACCTTGACAGCCTGGTCAGCTATCACGAGAGGTGCGGGGGAATTGGAACGCTCTCCCTATGGAGGGTGGATGATCCCACCGCCTTTGGAGTGGTTGCCCTGGAAGGAGATGGGAGGATCACCCAGTTCCAGGAGAAACCGTCCCCGGAGGAGGCTTGTTCTGACCTGATCAACGCCGGTGTATACATCTTCGAACCCGAGATCCTGGATAGGATAGGTGAGGGAAAGGTCTCCATCGAGAGAGAGGTGTTCCCAAAAATACTCGATGAAGGGCTGTACGGATTCAAATTCCACGGTTATTGGGTCGACTGTGGCACGGGTGAGAACTTCCTGCTAGCACAGCGCATCCTGCTCGAACTAAACGGGGATAGCACTTGGGACTGCGAGATCAATGGCGGGGTGGAGATTGTCCAGCCCAATCATATGACTGGAACCGTGATGTCAAATTGCAGGATCGGGCCCTTCGTCTACTCTGAGGAAGGAGTGAGCGTTGGAAGAGGGAGTGAGGTGAGGTCAAGCATCCTGCTTCAAGGCACCAAGGTTGGCCAAGATGCCCTCGTCGTCAACTCCATACTTGGTCCTGGTACCCAAGTCGAAGATGGCATGAGGGTCGTGGACACTATTCTAATGAAGTGAGCCCCGATAGTATCATCCTTTTAGCAACAGGAATGCAGAAAATCGGAACCGTTTTATTCGAGGATACTTTACCCAAGTCTTGCAGGGGCGACATTCACGATGGGCTTGTCAGACTCGATCTTAGGGTTAGTGTCTGGTAGGGCTTTCCGTAAAGGTTGGAAAGTCTTCATCATCGTCTTTTTCCTCATCTTCGTTATCATTCCCACCATCTATGTTCTCACCTACGTATTCACTGGATGGGGGGATATTCAGGAATATGTTCTAAGCGACAAGGAAACAATGGACATCATCGTCAATGCCATATTGGTTTCCTTCGAGATCGCTACCATCGTCACCATCGTGGACTTCATCGTGGGGCTTCCAATGGCCTGGCTCATGGTCCGGAAACAGTTCAGGGGAAAGAAGTACCTCGACACCCTGATCGATATGCCATTGGCGGTTCCCACCGCTGCTCTGGGGTTCTCAAGTGCCATCTTCTGGGCCGTCACTCCCGAGTCCGTTGAGGCCCCATGGTTCGCTGTTGGCACCATAACTTCTCCCATGCTCCTGATAATCCTCCTCCATATTGTCTTCTCCTATCCTTACATGGTGAGGTCCCTTTCCGCGATACTGGAGACCATTGATGAGAACTATGAGATCGCTGGGCAAACCCTGGGTGCGAGCAAGCTGACCGCGGTCAGAACCATAACACTGCCGCTATTCCGGGCAGGCCTGGTCACAGGTGTGATATTGTGCTTTGCTAGGAGCCTGAGCGAGACAGGTGGTACCATGATCGCGATTTCCACTATGGTCGGCGCCAAGGGTTTCTACACCGGACCAACCTTGATCGGAACCTGGAAGAAGATGTCCGAGACGAATCCAGAGCTTGTTCCAGCGCTTGCTTTTGTGAGCATATTACTCATCATCCTTGCATTGATTCTGCTGGTGGTTCTCAAGCTCGTCATCATGAAGGTGAAGCTTCCCATGAGGAGGGTGTTCCCTGGTCCTGAGAAGCTGTTCAGCAGGGGTTTGATTCCCCGCCTGAAGGACTCTGGAGCCCTGGTCTTCCTTGTGATATTCGTTCTCATCCCCTCTTTCTTCATATTCACTTATGTGTTCATCGCCTCCCCTGCTGGGGGTGACTGGTCACTGTTCTTTGAAAGTCTTGGATACTCCTTCGTCGTAGCCGGAATAGTCACCGTGATAGACCTGGCTCTGGGGGTCCCCCTCGCCATATACATCGCCAGGAACGGGACGAAACGCCTCGCAAACGCCTTGGACGTTCTGGTCAACGTTCCACTTATCGTTCCCACCGCTGCTCTGGGCTTCTCCCTTGGACTATTTTGGTCTGATCAGGGGGCCATCCCGGCTTTCCCCTTGCTGCTGGTGATCTTGGCCCATGTTGCCTTCACATATCCCCTAGTGGTCAGGAATGTGGCAGGTGCGGTTGAGGAGATAGATGTATCCTATGAGGAAACGGCTAGAACCCTGGGAGCCAAACCATTCCAGGCCTTCAGAAAGATACTCTATCCGTTGGTCAAGAGCTCCATCCTGGCCGGATCGATAATGGCATTCACCAGAAGTCTTGGTGAAACTGGAGCCACTCTTGCAGTCGTCAGCGATGCCAAGACTGTCCCCGTTTACATCGTAAACCTTGTCACGGAAGGCTCTTACTATCAGGCCGCCCTGGCCTGCATCGTTCTCATATTCGTTTCATACCTGGCAATGCTCCTTCTCAGATACGTCACAGTAAAAAGGAGGGCTGCCTGATGCCTGAGATCATCTTGGAGGATATTACTGTCACATATGGTAAGATACAGGCAATGAAGGAGCTCAATATCGAGGTAAAGGACGGTGAGTACCTATGTCTCCTTGGACCCACCGGAGCGGGAAAGACCACCACCCTTCGGGTGATCTGCGGACTAACGACTCCTTCATCAGGCCGGGTACTTTTCGATGGAAAGGATATCACCGACACGGATCCTGAGGAGCGTAGAGCGACCATGCTGTCCCAGACATATTCTCTGTTTCCGCACATGACGGTGGAGAAGAACATCGCATTCGGACCGGAGATCCGCAACTGGGACGAGAACGTGAGGAAGGAGGCGGTGTCCAGCATGCTGGACTTGGTGAGGCTCACCAAGAGAGCGGACGCATATCCCAAAGAGCTTTCGGGCGGAATGCAGCAGAGGAATGCTCTGGCAAGAGCCCTTGCCTCGGGAGCACAGGTCCTCCTATTGGACGAGCCCCTGAGAGCACTAGATGCCAGGTTGAGGCTGGATCTTCGTCAGGAGCTTCGATCACTCGCAAAATCCTTGAACATCACAACGGTGCATGTGACGCATGACCAGGACGAGGCCTTGGTCATGGCCGACAGGATCGCCGTCATCCGGGAAGGGGGAATAATCCAGGTGGGAGCGCCTCGTGAGGTCTTTGAGAATCCAAGGTCTCCATTCGTGGCCAACTTCATAGGTCAATCCAACTTCATCACGGGGGTCGTGAAGCAGACCGGAGAGACCACGGTTCTCGAGGACCGGGCAGGGAGATCTCTGCCTGGAATGCAAAGCGTTCTTGATCTGGAGGAGAAGGCCGTTATCAGCATGAAAATAGGCCAGACTTCCATATCCAAGACCGAGCCTGGATTCCTGGAGGGAGAGATTGAGCGACTAATATTCGAGGGACGCTTTGTGCATGTTGACATGCAGGTCGATGATATTGGCAGATTCAGCTGTAAGATCCCTCCAAGAAAGATGGACGAATTCCAGAGCGGAGACATTGTCCAGATTTCCTGGGAACCAAGCAAGGCGACCATATTCCCCTATCCCAAAGATGGATTGGAGAACGAGCTGAGGGTGGAATAGATGCCGGAGGTCAGATTGATTGATATTGAAAAGCGGTTCGGACCAGTGGTAGCCGTCACTGATGTGAATCTGACCATTGAGGACAGGGAGTACGTCACAATACTCGGACCATCAGGATGTGGCAAGACAACTCTAATCAAGATGATCGCTGGAATCTGGGAACCCACTCAAGGAAGAATCACCATTGACGGCAAGGATATGGAGGGAGTCCCGATGGAGGAGAGGGGCCTTGGTTACGTTTTCCAGAACATAGCGCTTTTCCCTCATCTGAGCGTTCTCGACAATGTCTCATATGGCCCCAGGGTCAGGGTCCTGGGCAAGGAATATATTGAAGAGGTGCCTAGGCGCTACCTTGGAATGGTCAATCTTCTGGATAAGATGGGGATGTTCCCCTCAGAGCTTGCTGGTGGCGAGCAGCAGAAGGTATCTTTGGCCAGAGCTCTCTCTTCTGGCGCCAAGCTTCTGCTTCTCGACGAGCCGCTCTCGGCTCTTGACGCAAGGGTGAGAATGGACCTAAGGTATGAGTTGAGAAGACTTGCCAAGGATCTGGGCCTCACCGTGATACATGTGACGCATGACCAAGAGGAAGCGATGTCAGTTTCCGACAGGATCGTGCTCATGAGGAACGGCAAGATAGTCGAGATCAACTCCCCAGAATTGCTCTACAAGGAACCGAGAACAATCTTCTCAGCGAACTTCGTGGGGGAGACAAACCTCATCGAAGGCAGGGTGGTCGGAACGGGGAAGATCACAGAGGTGGGGCTGAGGGATGGGACGATCATCGGGCTGGAAAGGGGAGGTTTCTCCAAAGGGGAGGCCGTAGTGATCTCTGCAAGGCCTGAGAACCTGTATCCCTCGGACACTGGCTTGTTCGCAAGGGTAAAAGGCTCGGTGTTCATGGGTACCTATCTTCGGGTGACCGCTCAAACAGAGGGGGATGATATCTTGGAATTCGATGTACCTGTCTCAGAGGACAAAGTTTTTAGTGAAGGTGACAACGTATGGCTTCAGGTGAATGGAAGGATGGCCATTCTTTTCAGTAGACCTGAGGAAGGAATCGAGGAGGCGGTGAAACTTGAGTGATGCCAAATCTTTAATGGACTGGTTCGGAAAGAGACGGGAATCGCTCGTCATGAAGCAGCTGAGGAGCCATGCACTGAAGGTTTACGACACCATATCGGAGCTCAACATCGCCATTGAATCAGTATCAAACGAGGATCCCAACAAGGCTCTGGGTGCCATCAAGAGAGTGCTGCTCTCCGAGAAGGCAGCGGACAACCTCGAGGAGTCGATTAGTGAGGAACTCAGCAAGGGAGATCTATCATCCAGACAGAGAGAGGATCTGCTCCACATGGTTCGAAGGATGGACTATGGTGCAGACTGGGCCAAGGAAGCGGCCATGAACCTCAACCTTATCGTCGAGGCGGAGGTCAAGGTTCCCAGGTCTCTTTGGATTCATTACTTGGACATGACGGGAATGCTCAAGGAAGCCGCTTATCACCTCAAGGAGGCCGTGGAATGCCTAGGAAAGGACGAGAGAGGCGTCCTCAACCATTGGCGCCATGTGGAGGAGATCGAGCATGACCTAGATGATAAGTATTTCCAGACAAAGAAGGAGATACTTGTCGCAGACATGGATGTAAGAGCCATCTTCCTAATGCGCGACATTCTCCACGGCATGGAGAACTCCGCCGACAGTTGCAAGGATGCAGCCGATACGATACATATTTTTGTCACCGCCGAGATGTACCAGCGGTAGGTGCATTGATGAACGGGAGACTCTTTGGCACCAATGGAGTCCGCGGCGTGGTCAACGAGGACATGAACATATGTCTGGCCATGGAGCTAGGACAGGCGATCGGCGAATTCATGGGAGGAGAGGTGGCCATCGGGACAGATACCAGGACCTCGGCCCAAATGATCAAGAGCGCCGTTTCCTCAGGGCTCATGGCCGCCGGAGCCGATGTTGTTGACCTGGGGGTAGTCCCGACCCCAGCCCTTCAGTATTTCATCAAGACCTCGGAAGCCCATGGAGGGGTCATGATAACCGCCTCACACAACCCTCCTGAGTTCAACGGGATAAAGTGTGTGGATGCCGACGGTACCGAGATGCCAAGGGAAAAGGAGGAGCTGATAGAGGCTCTATATTTCGAGAAGAGGTTTCACCACAGGGGTTGGAGGGAGGTCGGTTCGATCATTCCTTCGGCTGATGCCATCAGGCAGTATTCCAATGCCATACTGTCTCTAGTGGATGTGGATGCCATCAGAAAAGCGAATCTATCGGTAGTCCTGGACTGTGCAAACGGAGCGGGATCCCTGTGTGCACCGAATCTCCTGGAGGCGATGGGTGTAAGGGCTGTCACCCTCAACTGCAATCCACAGGGCACGTTCCCGGGCCACCCAAGCGAGCCCACCCCCGATCACCTCGGAGATCTCATCTCTCTTGTGAGAGAGACAGATGCGGACCTAGGGATCGCGCAGGATGGCGACGCGGACCGAGCGATCTTCGTCGACGAGAAGGGAAACTACCTGTACGGAGACAAGAGCCTGTCCATCTTGGCGATGACCGCGGTCCGGGAGAAGGGGGGTACTGTCGTCACACCTGTCTCGTCTTCCTCTTGCGTGGAGGACGTTGTCAGGAGGGAAGGGGGTGAAGTGGTCTATACCAAGGTAGGTGCGCCCATAGTCGCTCGGAAGATGATCGAGATCGGGGCGACCTTTGGTGGGGAAGAGAATGGCGGTCTCATATTCCCAGAGCACCAGTATTGCCGGGACGCGGCAATGACCACTGCGAAGATGCTTGAGATCTTATCGACCCAGGGGACGCTCTCCGAGCTTGTCAAACAGGTGCCAGTATATCATCTTGACAAGAGAAAGGTCAAATGTCCCAATGAGCTGAAGCAGCAGGTTCTAGGGACCATAGCCAGCATGGAATCTGACCGTAGGGTAGACCAGACCGACGGTTTGAAGATCTACTTTGATGATGGATGGACACTTGTGAGACTTTCTGGAACAGAACCGATCGTAAGAATATACTCAGAAGGCATAACTAGAGAATCGGCGAGAGATCGTGGAGAGAATTACGAAAGATTGGTGCGCGATCTCATCTCAAAAGGTCTATGATATAAGTGCCTGGACCATGAAGATCAATCCGAAGAGGATGAATATTGCTCCACTGCCCAGCCTGATATATCTCTCCGGCACTCTCCTTCCGATCTGATCCCCGAGCAGTACCATGATCGTGGTGATTATCGCAAATGCCAGCATGGTTCCTATGAACACCATCCCGGCTGCTCCAGATTCGGCGGAAAGAGCGATAACGGACAGCTGACTCTTATCACCCAGCTCCATCAAAGCTACCATTCCGAAGGTGGCGATCCCGCCTCCCCATTTCTGGAATCTCATTTCCTCCCCGTTGCCGTTCTCATGCGTGACAAGGGTGTAAATCCCAAATATGAGGAAAAGAGCGGCCGCGCCTATCTGCAGCCAGAACTGAGGTACTAGCTGGAAGATAACCTCACCAATGAGTACACCGACTGCGGTTACGAGGGCCAGCGCCGCGAGGGCGCCCAACAGGACAGTGAACCTGGAATACCTGGATGATAAGGTTATCACAGCGAACATGGTCTTATCGCCAAGTTCTGTCACCAGAATCAGAACGAAGGCCGAGATCAATGGGCCCAAGTCCATGTCTCACACTCTTTCCGCTTTCCAGGTGGTCGCTATCACTTCTCTTATCAGCCTGGCAGCAAGCGCTGCGGTATTTCCGTTGTCGTACGGCGGGCAAACCTCGACCACATCGAAGCCCACGAGCCTATGCGCTAAAAGACCGATGCATTTCTTGACATCCAGATCAGATATTCCAAAGGGCTCCGGGGTCCCGGTACCAGGGGCGCAGGAGGGGTCTATCCCGTCGATATCAAGGGTCAGGTAGATCCTCTCCTGGTGGATCATACTCAAGGCTTTCTTCACCGCCCAATCAATGCCCTTCTCCCTTATGGTGAAAGCATCTATGAACTCGGGAACATCGCCCTGAAATTCCTCACTCGACATAGACCTGACGCCCAATAAAACAACATTTTCGAGGCCGACATGCTCGGTCAACCTGCGAGTGACGCAGGCGTGACTGTATCTTCCACCCAGATATTCCTGGCGGAAGTCGAGGTGAGCGTCGATGGATATCACACCAATCTCATCGTAGCTCTCGACAGCAGGCATGGTTATGCTGTGCTCACCACCAATGATTATGGGGAATTTCCCTCCTGAAACCAAGGATGAGATACTTGACCTAGCGTTCTCCACCATCTCATCCACAGTCCCGAACTCTTCCATGTTGCCCTTATCATGTATCGCAATGTCCATAAGATCGACATCATGTTCGAAAAGGTATGTCTCAAAATTGTAGGACGCCTCCCTTATCGCATTCGGTGCAAACCTCGCTCCAGAACGGAAAGAGGCTGTCCTATCAAAAGGTATCCCAATGATGATATAACTCGCGTCCTCGATAGACGCGTTGGCATCTGCGAATGAAACGCCTGGAACTACCATAACCTATACCCTTGTGATCATTCGTCTTCCCATTGCTTCTAAGTACATGATCTCCTGACCGGCCTCGATCTGGCCCTTGTACTCGTTTTGCATGGGAAGATTGAATGTCTCATAGGTGTCCAGGTCCATGATCTGGATCTCCTCGCCCATTATCGAGAGGACCTGGCCCTTGCGCTTGTCAATCATAGGGACCTGCACCTTATGCTTCACGGGGTGCACGATGCTTCTCTTCTGGCCGTCGAATATCCCGACCGCCTCGATCCTGGCCTTGGCCTCACCGTGCTTTCCGGGCTTGGACGTTGAAATAGATACAATCTTGCAGGGCTCATCATCGATCAGTACGTACCGGTTAACCTTGAGCTCTCTCACCTCAGCTTGGGTCCAAGACATGGCTATCAATCAGGGATATGGCATCATGGATAAAAGTTTTGTTCATTTCCTCCGCTTCGACTTCTTTCTCTTAGGAGGGTTTGGATACTTCTTCTTGATTTCCTCCGCTCTAGCATCCAGCTCCTCCTTTAAGCGGTCTGCTATGAACTCACCGCCCCACTCATCTACCTTGGCGGCGATAGAAATCTTACCCGCGAGCGTGCGGGCCATCTTTCCCCTCTGCCATGGTGCCGCCCTGTGCACCAGTGGGTGCTGGTATATCACCCCATGCTTTGGTGGACGCTTGCCGTTCTTCAGGTGAAGGAACATGGCCTTCTCAGCGCCGAGAAGCTGGACGGTGCTCGAAGGAAGCTGTGAAAGGCGCTTCAATCCACCAGCCAGGGAGATCAACCTCGCGCCAAGATTGGCCGTCAGCAAATGCGTGAGGTTTGGTGCCACTTCCTCCATGCTCTCCGCCAGGTAAGTCTCCAATTCAGATTTTCTCTTATAGAGCTGGATTAGCTGGGCTGCAAGATCTCTTACGGGGGCGATGTCCCTCTCCTCCATCTCGTGTCCCACCGATTCAAGGTCAAGTTCTAGCTCCTTGATGACCGCGTCCCGATCTCCCAAATCCAGGATGAGCAAGGGGTACCTTTCGTCCCGGGCATAGTCAGAAAGCTCGGGGAAGTACAGTCCGTACCACTCGTGGAGCCGCTCGCTCATCAGGTTGATGGTCTCAATAAGGTCATCTATCGCCCTTATCGCCTGGAGAATGCACCTATCCCTGCTCACAGGTTCTCTTGTCCGAAGCTTGGCAAGGTTTACCATTACCTCAT
Organism: Methanomassiliicoccales archaeon; assembly: GCA_013415695.1. Classification (NCBI taxonomy): domain Archaea; kingdom Methanobacteriati; phylum Thermoplasmatota; class Thermoplasmata; order Methanomassiliicoccales; species Methanomassiliicoccales archaeon. Next base: position 22,697 of record JAAEEP010000002.1, read on the forward strand.
GCATGAGGTCTCTACCCAGGCCATAATTCTCTGGTTTTATGAAGGAGGAGTCGAAGAACACTGGCTTGCCTAACTTGGAAAGGCGAGGGTCCGAGACCCTGACACCCTTACCAGCGAGTTCCTCCTCCTCGAGGAGTATCTCCCCTCGCTGAACCGCGGCCATCCTTTCGGCCATGAGCTGGGGATCTTTTCCGAATAGGATGTGTTTTTTCACCTTATCCCCGTCGCATAGGAACACGCCGAACCACTTGGTGACCAGGATCATGCTACGTGAATGGGAGACCGGTTAATTCTTTTTATCGCATTCCCCAGAGGGATTTCCCCCGGGAGCTGCAATCCACAGTAAGTTTGAAATACGCAGAAATTGAATTGACCCCCGGATTAAGGGATACCTTTGAATCTCAATAGCTTAGCCCAGGAACGGGAATAGATGGGTAGTGTACTTTTTCTTCTGAATCAGGAATTGAATCAAGAAATGCTTGGACTACGCGAGAGTGAACAGCTTTGGTTCAATCTCCATGGTGATTACACATACATGACCGAAGGCTACTACCTATCTCTTGACGCAGAGGTCGCAGGGAGGAAGGTATACCCCTCCACTCGGGAGATCATGGATGCATACACTGCTCCTCTTGCCGCAGAGAAGGCAAAGCTTGGAGGCATCCCTGTCCTCGAGGGGCGCATAATAAACTTCCCCCATGATGTCAAGCCACCTCTGATTGCCTACCCCGTGAACCCATTCTCCACCGGTTACGAGATCATTGAGAACAAGGAGGAGGTGGAGACCAAGGTGAAGCGCATAACGATGTCCGGTAAGTTCGCGGCTCACGTTCAGCAGCTCCCTTCGAATTTCAGGATCGATACCGTCCGGTGCATTATGGGAAGGACGCTGGTGAAGGAATACAGGGACTTCGTGAAGCGGGCGTTTGAGGTGTTCCATCTTCCACTGATGAAAATCAAGACCGTGGTCACGCCTGCTAGCTATCTGCTATCCTCCATTGAGCCGCTGCTTCAAGAGGACCTGACCCTGAACGAGAAGAGGATTCTGGAGGGGATGGGCGTATGGCGAGAATAGCGATATTCACAGAGAGATACACCATAAGCAGGTCCCCAGAGCTCACATCCCTGTCTAACTTCAGGCTTGCCGCCTTTCAAATGGGGCATCAGCTTGATTTCGTCTTCAGGAATGATATCCAGCTGCTTGAGAACTACGATGCTGTCTTCATTAGGGCGTTAACAGATCCAATGAATGTCACCTATGTGGTCTCCAGGATGGCGGAGATGAAGGGAAAACGGGTCCTGGATGACTCGGAAAGCATCCGGATATGCTGCGACAAGGTCTACATGTACAAGCGGTTGATGCGGGACAACGTATCCCTACCGGACACCGTCTTCCTGGATTCCGATGAGGTGATCGAGGAGAATGCCCACGAGCTCTTTGAGACACTGGGCGTTCCCTTGGTCCTTAAGGCTCCTGAGTCCAGCTTCTCTGCCAAGGTGGAGAAGGTAAGCGACCCCCAGGAGTTCGTCAGGATCGGGAAGAGATTCCTTCGCAGAACCGATCGGATCATTGCCCAGCAGTTCATTCCAAGCGATTTTGATTGGAGAGTGGTCACCCTTGCTGGAAAGGCCTTGGCCGTCGTCAAGTACGTCATGCCCAAGAATGGCTGGAGGATCTATGACCGAAGGGAAGATGGCAAGACCTCTGTCTGCACTGTTCAATGTCCCCCGATGAGTGAAGTCAGCAAGGGCCTGATAGATGTTGCCCTCAGCGCATCCAGAGCAGTTGGCAATGGCCTTTATGGGGTGGATATCAAGGAGGTCAATGGTGAGTTCTTTGTCATAGAGGTCAATGACAACCCCAACATTGACGCAGGTTTCGAGGATGAGGCTAATCCGGAGATCTATTCCAGCATCGTGAAGTATCTGGTCGGTGAGGATTTTGAAGGAATTTGAGGGTCAAAAGATCTCCTTCAGACCAGCCGAAAAAGCAGATGTCTCCATGCTCGTCGATATGGAGAGCATGTCTTTCCACGAGGCGGACAAGTTCTCTAGGCGAAAGATAGGCCGCTACATTCACAATCCCTCTCGCTCGATCATTGTGGACGTGATCGAAACCGGGAGCAGACCGGTAGGTTACTCGGTCTATCTGACCAGAAGTAATTCTAGGACGATATCGCTTCACTCGGTCTGTATTATCCCAGAGATGCGTGGTAAGGGCATAATCAGAGCCTATCTTGATAAGAGACTGACAGGCTTTAGGGATGTGTACAACAAGATCGTTCTAAGGGTAAGAACAAGCAACACCGCGGCAAGAGACCTGTATCGTTCTCTTGAGTTCTCCGTTGACGGCGTGGAGGCAGGATATTATCCAGATGGAGAGGACGCCATCAGGATGACCAAGAGTCTTTGACCCCTCTCCGGAAATACGGTCAAGGAACTTATACCAACCAATTCCAACATATTATGGTTTGAAAATATCCTCTATGCTCAGTTGGAAGTAACCTGCGATCTTGAATGCTAGGTCGAGTGAGGGGTCGTACTTTCCCTTCTCTATGGCAATAATTGTCTGCCTGGTAACCCCAACTCTGCTGGCTAACTCCTCTTGGGTGAGGTCATGCATTGCCCTGAGAACCTTGATCTTATTCTGCATCAGTGAACTCCCCAAGCTTCCTCCTATAATATCCATAGAACCCAATATAGCAGAATATGAGGAAGGAGGCCATGAATCCCATGGCATATCCGGGTAAGGAGACACCCGCGTACCCCATCTCTCCTAGAGTAACCATCACTCCGCCTCCTATTCCTGTAACGACTCCAACGAACTGGACAGTCCTTCTGGAAGCGAGCTCACTTATTCGGTAGGTCCTTTCATCGATTATCGATCCATCAACTCGACGTCTCAGACCAAGTAGGCATAGAATAGCCACTGGAACAACAATCAAGGGCAGAGCATAGATTTCTAGGAATGTGGAGAGCACAACAATCAGGGCTACAATGATCAAACCCAATCTTGAGTAGAACCTGTATCTCATAGGATTCATTTCATCACCTGAATGTAAAATATATATTACATTATGTTATATTAACTTTACTTATTGTAAATATATATAGACTTATCACCACTAACTCCTGCCGACGAGAAGCACCATAAGGATTATCACGAGAATGAATGATAGCCCGGTCTGCCTATCTTACTTGGAGGTCTTTCATGGCCTGGCGAAGGATATACATACTCAGGCATGGAGAAACCGACTGGAACAGGAAAAAGCTGTTCAGAGGACGTTCTGACATCGAACTCAGTCAAAGAGGGAGAGATCAGGCGAGAGCAGCTGCGGAAACCTTTCGCAGAAAGCAGATATCGTCCATGTACACCAGCCCCGTGCTGAGATCTGTGGAGACTGCTGAGATAGTATCAGAGATTATTGGAATTCCATTCACTGAAGCACTGGAACTCTCTGACCCAGATTGTGGAAGATGGACCGGAATGGATTTGGAAAAGGTTCGAATTATCTACCCTCAAGAGCACGAATTAATGGAAAATCACCCCTCCCAGCTACGATTCCCCGGGGGAGAGAGCGTTTTTGAGGTCTATGAAAGGGTGTCCCGTTTCATTCTTCAGGATCTCTGGGACCTTGAGGATGGAAACATCCTTCTGGTGACTCACAACTTCATCTTTCAGGTGTTCTCTATGGCCGTCCTAGGGTGCCACCTAGACAGCTTATACAATTTGGAGATGGACAACGGTGCCATCTCAGAGTATGTGAGAAAAGGAGACAGGGTGATCCTGGTCAAGGTGAATGATAACAATCATCTCGAGGGGATCTGAGAGATCCTTCGAATCATAAAGGATCATATGCGGAGGATCTTCACTATCTCCTGATCAGGGAGCTCCTCTGCTCCGCCAAGCATTTCTGCCCGAACCTGGATGCTGGCTATGAACTCCATTTCCTCCAGCCGATTGAAGGCTTCATTAAGATCGGTTCCTACTGCAAGTGCACCGTGTTTCTCCATGAGGTATCCTTTGCCATCTCCCTTTGCTGACTGGAGTGATGAAGCGAGATCGGCCGAGCCCGGCGTCCTGTAAGGTACCAGTGGGACCTTACCCAGCACCACGACCCCCTCCGGAATCAGAGCGGTCTTGAGAGGTATACACTTCACGGCAAGTATCGTGCAGAAGGGAGGATGACCGTGGAGGACGGCGTTTACATCATTCCTCTTGTAGAAGGCTGTGTGTAGCGGTGTCTCGATCGAAGGCTTCTTTCGGCCCTTGAAGCTGTTGTCCCTCAGGTTAAGAACGATGAGGTCGTCTCCCCTCATCTCACCTTTCCTCACACCGGAGGGGGTTATGAGGATGGTCTCCTCATCCAATCTTGCGCTTATGTTACCTCCGGTTGCGAAGGTGAGGTTCCTTTCCGCCATGAGTTTCCCGAACCTCACGATCTCCATCCGGAGACTGCTCTCAGAGGACATCGTTCTCACCCCTAATCTTGTGAATGTCCTCCACTTTCAATACACCGATTTCCGTGATGAAGGCGGTCACCAGCTCTGCCGGAGTCACATCAAAGGCCGGATTGAAGGCCGGCGAACCTAGGGGAGCGATCCTCGTACCATTTATCATCGTCACTTCATCCTCCGATCGGTGTTCGATCGGTATTTTCTCACCGTTACTGATAGAGAAATCAAAGGTTGAGAACGGCGCCGCGACATAGAACGGAATGCCAAGCTGCTTTGCAATCACCGCTTTCTCATAGGTGCCTATCTTGTTGGCGAAATCACCATTGGATGCTATTCTGTCCGCTCCGGTGATGACCATGTCAACTCCCTGTTTCATGTAATGACCGGAGGCTCCATCTGGGATGATGGCATGGGGAATCCCCTCGTTCAGCAGCTCCCACGCCGTGAGTCGCATCCCCTGCAATCTAGGTCGAGTCTCTGAAACGTACACGAATAGTTGCTTTCCTTTGGTCCAAGCCTCTCGGATGGAGGCAAGGGCAGTGCCGATGTCAACGGCAGCAAGTGCTCCAGCGTTGCAGTGGGTCATAATCTTGGCCCCATCTTCTATGAGAGAGGATCCATACTCCCCGATACGCCTGCACCTATCCACGATGGTATCTGCGTACTTCTCCGCAGCCTGCAGGGCATCCGCTCCGGACCGGATGGAATTCAACATGTGATCCACCGCGTAGAAGAGATCGTTGGCAGTGGGTCTAGATCCCTTGAGGGTTGCTTCCGCCTCTGCGATGTCCTGCCCCCTGATAGCGGCCAATGCCATTCCATAAGCAGCGGCCGCGCCGATCGAGGGGGCACCCCTTATTGTCATGTTGGCAATGGCCTCTGCCACCTTCCGATGGTCATCGAAATCGACTATGATAAAACGCTGGGGAAGAGTCCTCTGATCGATCATTCTAACTCTTCCGTTCTCGAACCAGACCGATCTGATATCGCTCTCCCCGTTGCCTATAACCACCTTCAATTGTTCACCACTCGTAAATGGATATTAGGAATAGAAAGGTATCGTTCTCTAGGGATCCCTGACTATTTGGATTGGCTCAAACTGGGTTCGTAAAGAAACTCATAAATCTTAGATATCGATATAATATTCTGGAGGGAGCATGAACACCACTAAAAGGCTGAGCCGGGAAATGAACAAGCTCTTTAGGACCTCCTCCAAGGGGAGAGGACTTCCCCCGGGTGCCTTGGTGTTTGTGGGTGAGGAGAGGGAGGAAGAGCCCAAGATACGTGTCATCGACTACGACATGACCGAAATCCAGGAATGGAAGGAAGCCACTGTACAGGAATGCGTTCGCCTCAAAGAGACCTCCACGATTTCATGGATCAATGTCGATGGCCTGTCTAATATCGATTTGATCAAGGAGCTTGGCGAAGCGTTCGGCCTCCATCCTCTTGTACTTGAGGACATACCGCACACTGGTCAGAGGCCAAAGATTGAGGATTATGAAGATTACATTTTCATTACTGTGAAGATGCTATCCTTCGACGAAAAGGAGAATCTGGTGGACTCCGAGCAGGTATCGATAGTCTTGGGTGACAATTACGTGATCTCCTTCCAGGAGAAGGAGGGAGATTGCTTCGAACGGGTACGTGACAGGATAAGGAACAGCAAGGGGAGGATAAGGAAGATGGGGCCAGATTATCTGGCCTATTCGCTTTTGGATTCCATAATTGACAATTACTTCGAGGTGATGGAGGGCATCGGCAACTGGATTGAGAGCATCGACTTGGAGATATCCTCTGGTTTCATGAAAGACGCTCCAAGGGTCATCAACTCCATGAAGAAGCAGTTACTCATAGTCCGAAGATCTCTATGGCCTTTAAGAGAGCTCATCAACACCATGGCTAGATCAGAGAACACACTGATCACTGACGCGGTAGCCATATTCATAAGGGATATCTACGACCACACTGTGGAGTTGATTGAGACCATGGAGTCATTTAGAGACGTACTTTCAGGTCTCCTTGACATTCACATGTCATCGGTGAGCAATAGGATGAACGAGGTCATGAAGACGCTCACCATAATAGCCACGATCTTCATTCCACTGACATTCATTGCCGGTATCTATGGGATGAACTTCGCCAACATGCCGGAACTGAACTGGGACTGGGGGTACTATATGGTCTGGGCAGTGATGATCTCCCTCGCCCTTCTCCTTGTCCTCTATTTCAAGCGAAAGCATTGGATTTGAACCAAGAATTTCAGGTCGGTCGCCTCCTGTTCGGATGAATCTGCAGTCTTCACACATCTTAAATATTATTTCTTGCATTGGTGGATGGACTCTTATGGACAAGAAGTCGGCCTTTGACGTCTACTCTACAAGTTCCGGACTGAAACAGGTGTCTAATCCGGTCCGACAGAAAATTCTTAGCGAGCTTCAGAGAAAGGACCTTAGCTTGAGTGAGATCGCTTCACTTACTAGTAAAGCCCAATCCACCTTGTCCGTCCATCTTGACAAGATGGTTAAGGAGGGATTGGTCGCCTCAAGAGATGACCCTACGGACAACCGTCGCAAGATATTCTACCTGATTTCAAGACCCGTCGGAAGCTCGGTCGTCCCCAGGGAGGACCTGAGGAAAGCCGTGGGAGAAACCATCCAGAGCTCGATCGGTACCCCCAGCTCGTTCCTTAAGGGGATGATCAGGAGCATAATCCTGGGAGTTGAAGCCATTGGGTTCAACATGGACCCCGTCCTCAAAGACATTGGAAGGCAAATAGGGTCCGAGCTATCCAAGTCCATGAAATCCACCTCCATCGAGGAGCTGATGGAAGAAGTCCAGGAGTTCTACGAGATTCACGAAATGGGTGAGGTGTGCGTCTACACTTTCCTTCCCTTGACCTTGATCATCAGGGACGATTATGATTGCAAGGAACTTCCTGAAGCAAGCAAGACCCTCTGCCTTTTAAATGAGGGTATAATAGAGGCCATCTTGGAGACAAGATCGGGAGTACCTCTGAAGGTCACGGACACCGAGTGTTTCGGAACTGGAATGAACTACTGCAAATATGTGATAGAACCCTCAGTTTACTGAGGATCTACCCATTTTTTCGTACTTTGAAATGGCGCAATAATCACAGAAAAAAGGTGCGATAGGGAGGGGGTCCTCCCCGATAGGTTTTCGAACCTCATGGAGTGTACTTGAAAGGATGCCTGACTGATCTCTTCTGATAGAAGATCTCCTCCATTGTTGGCCTTCCCTCGATCGCCTTCCTTATGGCATGTCTGGCAGCCTTGTAGTTGTTCACCATGACCCTGCGCTTGTTGGCCGCTGCAGGGTGGACGAAAACGTTGGCAAGTAGCACGATATCATCTAGAATCTCCTCTGGAAGGAATCCATCCTTGATCGAGGCCTCTATGCCCCATTTGAGCCCATCGGCCGCATGAACATAGAGCAGCTCCTCCTGTGAAGCCGTCCTGGTTGAGATTGTGGGCACTAGTAATGTTCTGGGGCGGTCAAGTACGATGCGCATCTTAACCTGGTCCACATCCACTTCAAGGGCGCGATCTATGGCTTTATCGACAGGCCCTCCCTTGACTCCAATCAGCAGGTCAGTGTGGGCAGTCTCCTGCACGGGCGGTCCCGCGAATCCTTCCCCTACAAGTAGCCCGAAGTTTCTTACCACCGAAGGTGTCTGGGGAGTTGCGAACACATCGGTTCTAACAGTCTTATTTCCAAGATCGTACTCGATCTCCCTTTTGGATATCTTGCCCACATTTTCCAATTCTATCCTGAGTTCTTCAAGATCCTCGTGCTGGAAGGCGTCTCCGGGCATGGTAGGCCTTCTGGCTTTTCCAGGATCAACCCCCATCATCCATAGGCCCGCCTTGCATGATTGGGGTCCGCTTGTCCTGGTCACTATTCTAACAAGCTTCTGTATCTTCTGCTGGAGTTGCCTGGCCTCCTCAATCTCTCCATTGATGATATGGCGTCGGATATCCTGCCATATGTTTGGGATCAGATTGGCACTTGCCAGGATCACTCCATCAGCTCCCTCGGCCATAGCCGCCATAGCGATCTCATCGTGACCACACAGGATGCTGATCTTACCCCTGAACTTCTCGAAGAGGGCGGCCATGTATGGCATGTCCCCGCTGGAGTCCTTAATTCCGATGACGTTATCGAGGTAAGCCAGACCTTCTGAAGTCCACCACTTCTGATGGACTGTAGTGCACTGGGGTATGTTGTAAAGAATGATCGGTAATCCAACTGAGTTGACCTCATCGAAGTGTTCGTATATCTCCTTCCATGAAGGGTTGAAATAGTACGGCGTGACCACCAGGGCAGCGTCTGCGCCAAGGTCCATGGCGTCTTTTGTGAGCTGGACGGTAATCTTGGTACCGCTGGAACCTGTTCCCGCGATCACTGGTTTCCTCCCGTCCACTTGGTCCACCACGACCTCAATGGCACGGTTCCTCTCCTCCTCAGACATGTAAACGAATTCCCCGGTGGTTCCGTTGACCACGAATCCATCCACATCTGGCATCAGGTGCTCGACTAGATTCCTCAGCTTCTCCTCGTCCATGCTCTCGTCGCTCTTGAAGGGGGTAACGAGAGCGGGGTACACTCCCTTGAGCCATTCTGCCTTCAGCATCTATCACACCCCCTTCCCGAAGGCCTTGTCAATGGCCTGTGAGGTTGCGGCGTAGAAATTGTTGAACAGTATGTCTCTCTCCAGTGCGTTAGGATGGACGAATGCCTTAGTCAGCATCACGTGCGAATCGACGATCTCCATTGGTATGATACAATCCTCCACCTTGTCCGATATGGCCCTGGCTATGCCACCCTGTGCTGGGCCGTAGTAGATGTTTGCCTGTCTGAGGTTCTTCAGCTCCACCTTTGGAACGATCAGCGTTGAGGGTTTGGCCGAGAGATTGGGTTCCAGTACACTCGGGAGCGCCTCGAATCCATGTCTCAGGTATACTATCTGCGAGGCGAAACTATCCCCGACCGGCCCGGCCTTTGGCCCAGCAACGAGATCGATTGACACCTTGTTGATGCCTTCACCAGCGTTCCCGTCCCCTACTAGGATTCCGACCTCACTTGTTTGTTCAGCGGTGATTCCGATATCTTCAAAGCGCTTCTCCAATGGAAGTTCAGGAAGATCCATTTTCACCTCCGAGGGAGGGACCTTTCCGATCTTCTCCAGCTCAAGGCGTATCTCTTCTCTGTCCTCGTGGAGGATAACACCTCCTACTTTGAGCGGTTTCCGAGGAGTCCCCATCTTGATCCCCATCGCGCCAAGAGCCGCCTTGATTGGGACAAAGCCACCATACCTGGTGAAGATCCTCGAGAGCTTCTGGACCTGCAGCTGCTCCCTGCGTGCCGATTCGAGATCCCCTTCCTTCACTGCCCTATACACCTTCTGCCAGATGTCTGGATAGACCTGAGCACTGGCGAGTATCATTCCAGTGCAGCCTCCAGCTAGGGCAGGGAGAACGACTTCATCATGGCCCACAACGACATTGATCTTGCCTTTGACCTTCTCGATGATCTCCATGGTGTAGGTGAGGTCTCCCGAGGAGTCCTTCAGGCCCACTACATTATCGATCTCAGCGAGATCCTCCACGACCCTCCTTGGGAGCACGCGCCCAACGCATTGGGGTATGTTGTACAGAATTATCGAAAGTTCTGTTGAATTGGCCACCTGCCAGAAGTGTTCGTAAATACCCTTATCAGACGGATGCAAGAAGTACGGCGTCACCACCAAACAGGCATCGGCACCCGCGTCCTCCGCATACCTAGTGAGCTCCATTACCTGCCTGGTGCCAGGGGCACCAGTTCCGGCGATTACCGGACGCTTTCCGTTCACCTGATCGATGCAGATGTCGAAGACCCTCTTCCTCTCCTCAGTTGTCATGTAGTCGAACTCGCCCGTGGTACCACAGGGAACGAATCCGTCAACATGTTCAAGGACCGTATCTATGAGGAGTCTGAAAGCCTCCTCGTTGATCTCCTTCTGCTTGTCGAACGGTGTCACGAGAGCCGGAAAGACCCCTTCTAATCGAAAGTCACTCGACATGACACTCAACCCAATTGTGAATATAGAAGGGTATATAATATATTCATATGCAAACAAGCAATTCGCTAGCCTTTAAGAGCATAGGATACGATAAATTGTAATAATTCCTCGAAAGACATTGAAATGATGCCATAATATGTCGCCAAAATGATGATTTCTATAGAAATTTTAAGTCGATATCAAATGATCCCTGAGGAAAACCAAGAAGTGGGCTCACCCGGATTTGAACCGGGGACCTCCGCCATGTCAAGGCGACGTCATAACCACTAGACCATGAGCCCCTGTGGGGAGCAGCATATGCCTTTCCTATCTAAATGCTTTTCGCTCGCCCCTCTGGCCAACCCTAGAAGAGCCCTGGTTGTATCCCTCTTCTCGGTGATTATATCTATAGATTCGAGGTCTCTCCGCAAGATATTAATCGACCCCCTATGATAGAGGGTTGGAATTAAGATGTCTGAGATATTGTTATTCACCAAACCAGACTGTCAGAAATGTGATTATGTGAAGGAGAGGATACCAACTGGAATGGAGATCCAGCTCGTAGACGCCTCTACCCCTGACGGAATGGCCGAGGCCGCCTTCTACGAACTCCTTGATAAGCCAACCCCGATACTCGTTGTTGATGAAGAACCCATTACCGGTGCGATAAACATCTTGAACAAACTGAATTCGCTCTCCGGTGGGAGCGCGTAGAGGTATCGCTGTCATGATCTCCCTGGGTATCGAGGGAACTGCCCATACCGTGGGTGTCGGCATCGTCGATGACAATGCTGACATACTTGCCAATGAGCTTAGGATGTACAGACCGGAGAAGGGAGGCATCCATCCCAGGGAGGCGGCGAATCACCATGCTGAGAATGTAGTTCCTCTGGTTGAGAAAGCCCTTGAGAAATCAGGTCTGGAATTCGATGACATAGACATCGTCTCCTTTTCCCAGGGGCCCGGACTGGGCCCTTGCCTGAGAACGGTGGCCACCGCGGCAAGGGCACTCTCACTGTCCCTTGATATTCCCATTATAGGCGTGAACCATTGCATTGCGCACCTGGAGATAGGGGTGGCTAAGACCGGTGCATCTGACCCCGTGCTCCTCTATGCCTCGGGAGGGAATACTCAGGTAATTGCCTTTGCCAACGGAAGATACCGAATCTTTGGCGAGACCCTCGATATTGGCATAGGCAACATGCTGGACAAGCTTGGTAGGGAGATTGGACTTGGGTACTATGCTGGGCCTATCATCGAGAAAATGGCTTTGGAGGGAGAGAACCTACTAGATCTCCCATACTCAGTGAAGGGAATGGATATGGCCTTCTCTGGAATTCTGACTGCGGCTCTCCAGCAATACAAGAAGGGGGAGAGACTGGAGGATGTTTGCTTCTCTGTGCAGGAGACCTGTTTCGCCATGCTCACCGAGGTCACGGAAAGGGCCATGGCACATGTTGAGAAGGAAGAGGTCTTGCTTGGCGGGGGAGTGGTCCAGAACAAGAGATTCAGGGGCATGGTGCAGGAGATGGTCTATCAGCGGAATGCCGAGATGTTCGTTCCCGATGCCAAGCTCTGTGTGGATAACGGTGCTATGATAGCCTGGACGGGACTCGTCATGCATGAAGCTGGCTTCAAAATGACAGTTGATGAGACGGCCGTCAACCAGAGATTCAGGACAGACGAGGTCGAGGTCACCTGGAGATAGCTCACTTCGTTTTCAAGACCTTCTGCTCGCCCACGATAGAGTTCACAGCCTCTAGGAACTCCTTCTCCCTTTCGAATGGGACTGTAGCACCACTGGCGATTGCATGTCCCCCTCCCAATCCTCCCGCGCGCTCTGCACCTCGTTTGAGTGCTTCTGATAGATCCACGCCCCTCTCGAGCAAGGAGAACGTTGCACGGGAAGAGACCCTGAGCTTACCTGCCTTCTCGGCCAGGGCAAGTGTTGGCTTGCTCTTGTCCGCAATGTATTGCATGGCGATGCCACAAACAACCCCGGAGAGGCTTGGGTTCTGATTGTGGAAGAACTGGATGTTTTCCATCTGTTCGATTCTGTCCTCAATTCCGGTTAGCGCAGTCAGAACCTCGGAGTCGTAGTCTGCCTTCAGCGCTCTTGCTTTTTCAAGAGCTTGGGGATCTCCCAATGTGAGAGACAATCCTACTCCATCCATGCCCATTCTTCCGCAGGCGTTTAGAAGGGACGACAGCTCTCCTGCCTCCATTTCCCAGGATGGAAAGTAATAGGTTTCCCCAGTGAGCTCATCAAGCGTTGAAGGTTCGACGCCTTGCTCCAGCAGGATCAGTGTAATCAGTGAGGCCAGTTTCCTTCTTTTCATCTCATCGATGGAATCCCCCTGCTCCTCGGAAGTGAGTCCAGCCTGCCCTAGAATCGATGCCGTCCCCTCCTTCGAACCACTGATGCCTGATAGGTAGGGCTCGAACCTTCTTTCGATCTCACCCAGAGGCCCTCTGGGGAATAGAGATCTTCTTCCAACCTCGACCAGGTTCCTTGATTTGCCCCCTTTCAGCAACCAGGCGTTTATACCGGTCAATCCTCGAATGTCCTGCCTGTCGCCGGCGATCCCTGCGAAAGCCACGGGCAGTAGAGGCCAATTGCCCTCGTTCATTTCGATCGCAAAAAGCATGCATATCGCGCTTGCCGATGACCCGGTCATCCCATCTATTCCCCATAGGTGGGGATTGACGTGGATAACATCTTCTGAATCTCCCTGAGGACGGTGATGGTCAAGTACCACAACCCTGCCATTCAGTGAGCCCAGTTCTTTCAGCATGCCACTGCCCATATCTGAGAATACGATGCAATCATGTCCCTCAGATGACAATTTCTCTATCATCTCTTCATCGAGCGATTTTGCTAGAGTTACATGAATGCCAATACCTGCTTTGAGAATAGAATTGGAAAGAACTCCCGCCGATGAGATACCATCGGCGTCGTAATGGGAAATCAAGCGGACCTGGGAAAACTCGCGGACCGAATCGACCGCCATTGAAACCCTCTGGAGGAGTCCCTCGGGGAGCTCGTCCGCGGTCATTTACCCTCACTGGATCTGGAGTTCTGCGGTCTTGATCGAGTACTTCCAATCCGCGGGAATGACCCCAGTCTTCTTGTAGTACTTGGTGAGGCGCCTGATCTTAGCTTCGATCAATTGCAGGCTCCTCTTATTGCTGATGTCCTTATGGTTTTCGGTCATATGGGAGTTGAGATTGATCGCCTTCTTCATGAGGCTGACAAGATCCTCAGGAAGCTTGGGCACAAGATCATTCTCCCTCATCACGTCGGTTATGCTCTTCCCTACGGAGAGCCTGACAGATGGAACACCATACTGATCCCTGAGGACCAAACCTATCCTTGAGGAGCTTATTCCGTCCTTTGCCATTCTAACTATCTGCTCCTCGATCTCCTCGGATCCAAGCGGCACCCACTCTGGCTTCTCCGTCAATATCGGCCGGGTCGATCCCGATCGTCCTCGTCTCCTGGCATGCATACGGGCCATCTACATCCTCCATAATAGTCTCAATGGATGAGGTACGAGCCAATGCGACTCTTACTATTTAAGCCTTAGTTGTTCCTGCTATTTCTTCCTTCCCCTTGTCCAGGCTTTCACGGGCCCAGGCGATGATATTCTCATACTCGACCTCAGGGAAGGCAAGTCTGTCGGGAAGCCGGTCGAAGAGAGCCCAATCCATCTCTCCAATCCCTTCTCTCCGTATGGTGCCGGAGAAAACTGCGGCTTTCCCCATGTCCATTCTGGCCATTGGAAAGAAGAGGTGACCGGATTCCTCCAAGTACTCTCGCTTGATCGCCTTCTCTGGCAACTCATCCACTTCCATGTGACCTCCAGGCATTTCCCATCCATCTCTTCGGGGGTTGTAGACCATCAAGAACAGATCATCAATGAATCCTACGGCGTAGACAAACCTCATCTGCGCTTCACCACCATCATGGCGTGATCTTTCTCGTAAGGGTCAAGGGGAACCATATCCACCATTTTCAGACCAACCCCAAGGAGTTCTGACCTGGCCTCATTGAATATCTCAGCTGGCCTTCGTGAGACATCTTCCGATCTGGATTTCAGGGCAAGCATCCCTGTACTGGCCCCGAAATGTTCCATGTTCCGTATCAGTATGGAAGCCTGCCCCCTCTGGGCCACATCCTGGTAAACCACATCTACATTTCCCACCGCGAAGTCAAAGCTAGACGGCTGCGTCGCATCCGCAAGCAGGGGAACCATGTTGCCCCTGGCATCGCTGACCATCACCAGGTCCCTGAATGAACGAGGCGAGATCTCAACACAATATAGCGTGCCTGAGACCAGAATATCTGAAAGATGGGATGCCGTGGTACCGCTCGCCGCTCCCAGATACAGCACCTGGGTATCCTCTTTGAACGGGAAGAAACTGCCCCCAAGTTTCAAATAGGCTGCCAATTTACTTCTGGAGTGCATCCACTCCCTGTACTCCTCACCTCCCCAACTGACCAGCTTTTCTCCGTAAACTCTCACCCCAGGAACAAGGTTCATAGTGTACAACCTTCCATTGTCCATGTGGACGCCAAAGAACCTCGTCGCCTTCATTTTGGTTTTTGAATCCATCCATTCCAGGTAACCGTGTGGCCAACTTATTAATCCTATCATGCATGTTTAAACAACAGTGTCCGATGAAGATCCGGAGGCTCCAAAGCAGGAAGAGATAGAGGACCTATCGAAGAGGATTGGGCAGCTCGAGGAATCACTAAGGGACGTTGCCCGACCCTACGCGGAGCTTTCGGATCACATATCTCGTTTCCAGGACATCGTAGGTCGATACTTCCGCCTGCTGAATCTCTATCAAAAGCACGGCTCGATATCGATTGACGTAATTCTCCCTGAGGTTAAGGACCCCATCTCCAAGGAGATAATGAGAATCCTGCTGGACAAGCCAGGTCTGAACATATCCCAGATCACTGAGGAACTGAGATCCCGTTCAGGTTCGGCCTCCCGGCGTATAGTCAGGGGGAGGCTGCAGGTGCTGCTGGAGAATGGTCTGCTAGTGGAGAGCGCTGGAAAGAAGCAGAAGACCTATGAGATATCCGAGTCCGTGGTCAGGAAGTGGTCACAAGTGCTCGGATTGTCCAAGTAAAGTGACCAACATATGAATGAAACATGAAGCTGAGATACCCTCGGACATTGAAGGAAGAGATCAGAGGGAAGGAGCACATTCCCAAGGAACTGTACTCGTCCCTCATGATTAGGTAAGGAGGTGAACAAAATGGGAGACGACATGAAGGACGCCAAGGAGTTGAAGGAGATCATGGAGGTAATCTCCGAGACAGTGCCCGAACTCCTTGATAAGATAACCAAGGTGCTCTACGATGCCCAGGAGGGGGAGAAGATGGGGCAGGCAGTGGCCGCCTTCTACAAAGCCCTCGTAGATAGCGGGATGAGTAACGAGCAAGCCTATGCTCTAACCAAGGAGTACATGTCCTCCATGAGCCTTGGGGGAATGATCTCCGGCTTAGCCAAGCAGGAGATCCACACTCACACTACGCCCAACCATGATATCGAGGACTCGATCAAGGAGAAGATCAAGAAAGAGATCATCAGCGAGTTGGAAAAAGAGTGACATGTCCCGAGACGAAGATATGGAATCGGTTCTGACGGTGGCAGCCTACGCACCGGCCGTCATCATCCGAGTAGGGATTTCCTTCCTCAAGCTCAAGAGGAGGGCGAATAAGGCCGCTAAATGCTTCTACAAGGAGCTCCTGAAGAATGGGATCCCCCCACGTGAGGCAAGGAAGCTGGCGGATGATTACACCTCAGTAGTGAGCGTCCGATATTGGGCCAAGAATCTGGGTGGCTTCACCAATTTTGGGGAGATTTTCCGTTCGGCCAAGCCCTAGCTATTTCAATTCTTCATTTAGCACCTTCCGGTATTTTCACCCAGGTCTCAGAAAGTGATTTCTATCATATTTTCCGTAACTTTGAAAGGAGATCTAATTGAGCTGCGAGAAGCTGATTCTCAGGCTCGAGTCCATGGCGTCTCCCACAGGATCCGAGGGAATGGCAAGGTACGGCATCAGGTCGGAGAAGGTACTCGGGCTCTCGATGGGGGAATTGCGTGAAATGGCGAAGGAGCTGGGAAAGGATCACCAACTCGCTCTATGCCTTTGGGCGGCCGGATTCCACGAATCTAGGATTCTGGCTGCATTGATTGACGATCCCTCGCGTGTCACAGAAGAACAGATCGAGTCATGGGCGATGGATTTTGACAACTGGGCGGTCTGCGATAGCGTATGCGCTAGTCTCTTTCGGCGTACCCAATTCGCTCGCTCCAAATGCTTGGAGTGGCCCTCAAGGGAAGAGGAGTATGTCAAGAGAGCGGGTTTCACTCTCATGGCAGCATTGGCGGTCCATGAGAAGAAGGAAGGAGATGGACTCTTCGAATCGTTCTTCGAGATCATCGAGAGGGAATCCATGGACGACAGGGAATATGTCAAGAAAGGCGTGAACTGGGCCCTGAGGCAGATCGGAAAAAGGAATTCGTCCCTCAACAAAAAGGCGATCCAGGTTGCCGAAAGGATATCCAACCTGGACTCGAAAGCAGCCCGTTGGATAGCCTCCGACGCGCTGAGGGAGTTGAAGAGCGAAAAGGTGCAGGAGCGGATTATGAGGAGAGTAAGTCGCTGATCTAAATCAGGGGTTTCCCACTATCCTCATGATGTCTGGTCTCTCCCTTATCAGGTACTCCGCTATGCCGTAACCCACCTTATCGCCCATCCTGTACTCGGCAAGCGTCTCGTGCATCAGTGAGATCCCATGTCCCTCTGGATTGGGAAACTCCATTATCGCCTTCTTCACTATGTTCGCGGTCACGTGATGGTTGCTCCCCTCCTTGTCGTTCAGGACCATCTCGAACGATTCCGGGGCTCCAGCATCACCGTAAACAGTGTCGATCTTCGCTTCCATAATGGGTATGTTCCTTCCATCCAGATGAATAAAACCAGCATCCACTACTCCCTGATCCACTACGAGTTTTGTGACATTCAAGGCGCAATCCTCTGAAAACTGACATGTGAGCCAGATCCACATTCTGGGAGCGGTCCAATCCCTTACCCCCCAGGAGTGATCCCTCTCCCCTAGTCCATTGATTTCGTACTGTTTCCCACCGATCTCGAGGAGTCCCTTCACCCTCCCGAACTGCTCGAGATGCTCGGAGGCAACCTTCTTAGAGATAAGCTCCTTCTCGGGGGAGACACAATCCCTGTAATTGAAGACGTCGTTCAAGCCTTCCCAGTCGAGCATGAATGACACCCTTTTCAGAGGCCGCCCCTCCTCGAAAAGGGAGTAAAGACCGCCGTTGAACATGAGCGTCCATCTCTTTTCGGGCACTATCTTCTGGAATACTAGCCCTCCGGCGTTGAGCTCCGTGTCCTTGAATGGGACGTCCCTCTTGATGCCGATGATATTTCCGTCTGGCATCATAAGGAAGCAGAACATGTTCTTCTGCAGGCGGTTCGGCTTGAGGCCAATCCTCATGAACGCGCAGATGTCGTTTTCCTTGTCATAGAAACTGAAATAAAAGCTCTCATTCCAGTCCAGATCCCTTCCGAATCTATGAATGACGTCAGTGTCCGCCATGTTCAATCACCTTTCACATAGATCATTCCATCATTGCCGTCCAGCACGAGCTCCTGCCCAGTGCTGAATATCTTGGTGGCATTCTTGACAGCGGTAACCGCTGGTATTCCGTACTCCCTGGAAACGACCGCTCCATGGGATAGGATCCCACCTGTCTCTGTGATCAGCCCTCCAAGCTTGGAAAAGACCGCTGTCCAACCGGGGTCAGTGTTGGAGGTTATCAGTATCTCTCCTTCCATGACCTCGGAAAGATGCTCGATGGAGTCAACCACCCTAGCCCTTCCCTTTGCCACTCCAGGACTGGCTGATGTGCCAGTTATCTTGAGGGAGTCCCCGTCCCTTACCTGGGTATCATCGAACTCCACCTTCCCCTTGAGGAATTTGGGTGGAAGGACCCCCTTGTACCTATCGAAGTCCGCCCTCCTTCTCCTGATATCGTCCTTTGATGTCAGAACTCCACCCTTTGCGATATCGAATATCTCCTCCTTGGAAAGGAAGAAAATGTCATCCAGATCATCTACTATGCCCTTCTCGAGATACCTTCTACCGTACTCTAGGAACAGGCGTCTCCATCTGTAGATTATATGGTCTAGATAGAAACGCTGGTTCTCCCTGAATTGAAGATAGATCTGGGCGTTCTTCAGCACGATACGGAAGATCCCTCTCCTGAAATACCCCATTTTCAACCTGGATATCTGGTCCAGAATTTCCACCTCGGCCCTGGCTCTCTCCTCCTGCTTTCTCCTCTCCACCTCGTCAAGATCCAGGACTGGAGACCTTACGAGGGCTTTGAGGACATCAACAACGAGGGTTGGATCGTCACCCCATCTTGGAAAATAGACCTCCCTTGTATGGGAGCGGTGACCATATTCCTGCAGGAAGATTTCAAACTCCTTCCTGAATGATTTGAGTCCAGGCTCATGATCCAGGCTCTTGAGGAATCTCCCAGATTCCTCTTCCTCCATTCTTCGGAGGACTTCTGGATCGTCCATGGCAACCTTGGCAAGTCTAGCTATGGCAATGTTGGTCTTGATAGTCTTGTTGTCGGGGAGACCGGAGATGAGCTTGGAGTAAAGTGCCCCCGATCGGTCATCAAGCCAGTCGATCAGCCATCTCTTCACCATCAGATTGGTTCCGATGCTGTGAGTCACCATCCCGTACCTGATCAGCCTGTAGTGCTTGATATAGCTGCTCTCCATGTCCTTGAACTCGTGGTAGAGGGCCTCATCCTTGATCTTGGTCAGGTCCTTGGCGTCGAACTGGGCCGCCTTCTGCATGAAACCTTCAGCCCATTTTCTGTATGCCTTGTCCGTGCGGAGGATCATCCCGTCGGGGTCTAGGACCGCTATCCGTACCTCTGCCAAGAGCCTCTTGGCTACCTTGGTCCTCGCATTTGCGATGCGTTCCTGGTCCTTCTCCGGGAAGTAGTTGAGAAGCTCCTTTGTGCGGGAGAACTTGGGATTGTATGTGAAGACCGATTCCAATACCTCGGAGTTGAAGTAGATGTGTCCCTTGTGAAGTCTCAGGAGTTCTTTGTCGGTTAGTTCTCTGTAGCCCATGATCTTCGAGCCCTCATGATTGACATACTTGATCAGGTACTCACCTAGCAGGGAGAAGAACAGTGGGGAGGTCACATCTGCCCAGTACTCATCACCGTACGCCCTGGTCCAGAGTGTCTGATCCTCCTCGTCAAGAGTGGTTATTGGCCTCGATTGAAGGATGAATATGTCCCCTCTACTAATGGACCACTCGATATCCTGAGGGACCCCAAAGAACGCCTCAATGCTCTGACCAACTTGAGCCAATCGTTTGACATCACTATCGGTGAGCGATGGCTGTAGCCTCTTCTCCTTTCCCACTTCCACAAGTGACTTCCCCCCTTCGTTGAGGAGAATAGCCTTGTGTTTCTTGCTGATCTCCTGATCCAATATTCTTTGCCCTGTCCTTTCCACCATGAAACGGTCGGGGCTTACCAGACCAGAGACGATAGCTTCCCCCAATCCCCAGCTTGATTCTATTATGATGTCCCCTTGGGTTGGGTTCAAAGGATCGGTGGTGAACATTATACCAGAAGACTCAGATGCCACCATCCTCTGGACCACCACGGCGATGCCCCCCTCCATATGATCGATGGCCACGTCATGTCTATACCTCAGGGCACGAACATTCCAGTATGATGCCCAGCACCGCTTGACATGATCAGCGACCTCCGCGGAAGAGACACAGAGGAAAGTGTCCTGCTGACCCGCGAATGAAGCATCAGGAAGGTCCTCAGCGGCAGCCGATGATCTTACAGCCCAGAGTTCTCCTCCACACTGCTCAAGGGCGATATCAATGGCGCTCAACAGTTCAGGTCCGATCTCACCACCGAGAACCTTTTCCCTCACGCGTCTTGAGCAGGCCTCGACTTCTGATTCGACATTGAAATCGGTTGAATTAAGGCAGTCCAGTATCTCAACAATGATTTCGTTGGACTCGACGAATTCCTCATATGCCGCAACCGTGACAACGAAACCTGGAGGTACTGGGAAGCCTTCGGAAAACATCACTGCCAAGTTCTTGGCCTTGCCACCCACCTCAGATATATCCTGGTCTGGTGAATCGAAGAAACGGATGTCAGAGGAATCGTCCCCACGCTCACCGAATGCCGGAAGTCCTCCTGCCCCCTCCGTCATAACGGCGACATTATCTTTTCTGGCAATATAATTGTATGCCATCATCTATTCGCACTCTGATCAAGATAGGGTGCCAGTGCAGAACATAAATACTGCTTACCCTCATTCTACCGGCGATGAGACACGAATTGGAGCGAATGGCTCAGCATGTGAAAGACAGGATCGACAATCTTCCTGCAATGTTCGAAAGAGGAGAGGAGATCATGGAGGGGGCTGATGGCACCCCCACCACCGGTATCGACAAGGTTGCCGAGGACGTCATTGTAAGCTATGTGGAGGAGAAGGATCTCCCCTTTAATATCCTCAGCGAGGAGATAGGCTACGTGGACAGGGATGCGGAAGAGACCCTCGTGGTGGATCCCATCGATGGTACCAACAACGCGGTGATGGGGCTCCCGTTCTTCAGCGTCTCACTGGCAATAGGAACTCGGTCCCTGATGGACGTTAGAATGGGCCTGGTCAGGAACCTTGTGACCGGAACCTCCTACTTCTCGGAGCGGGGGAAAGGCGCTTTCAAGGACGGGTTCCAAATTCATTCTCGGGATTTCCAACAGGAGAGCTCTCTATTCCTCATATACATGGGCAAGTACGCTAGCTATGAGACTATGAGGGTGGCTAAGAGTGTTGAGAGGGGCCGCTCGATCGGGTGCGCTTCTCTTGAGATGTGCCTGGTCGCTGAGGGCATGGTCGACGGTTATTATATGAACTGCGAGAAGTATGATAAGTCGATAAGGGTGGTCGACATCGCTGCCAGCGCCTTGATACTGAGGGAAGCTGGAGGCGAACTGCTGGATCTAAACGGTAGACCGCTGGACATGCCATTCAACCTTGAGGCAAGAAGCAACTTTGCTGCCATAGGTGATCTCAAGGCTGCGGAGGTGATCATATCAGAATAGGAATAACGGCCAACATCCATGTTCCAGACGCACTTGCCATAAGCAAGGAAATCGTCAGGAATCTGAAAGACCAAGATATTCAGGTAGAGGATACAATCGCTCCTCACCTGGAAATGGAAGGGATGAGCGTGGAAGACATGGATGTGGATGTCCTGATCACCGTTGGAGGGGACGGTACCATACTCCGTTCCCTTCAACTCAACGACGCTCCCATTTTGGGAATCAACGCTGGTGTTCTTGGGTTCCTGACAGAGATACCCAAAGAGGGAATCGCCGATGGTATGAAGAGATTGATCAACGGCCATTACATCCTTGAGGAGAGGATGAGGCTGAAGACCATGGTCGGTTCTGAGCGCCTCCCTGATGCTCTCAACGAGGGAGTCATCCACACCGCGCACGTGGCTAAGATCCGCCAATTTGAGGTATATGTCGACGAAGAGCTGGTGGTCGATACAAGGGCCGACGGAATCATCGTTGCGACCCCAACGGGATCCACCTGCTACGCTATGAGCGTGGGAGCTCCCATCGTCGATCCGAGGGTCAATGCACTGGTCATTGCTCCTATGGCCCCATTCAAATTCTCGGCTAGACCGTTCGTGGTACCCTCCACGAGCTGCATAAGGATAGAGCTTGTAAGGAGGAGACCATGCGTGCTGGTTCTGGATGGTCAGGATGAACTGCCCTTGAACAACGGCGAGGAGATCAAATTCACCCGCTCAGAGAATCCCGCCAAGTTCGTCAATCTGGGAAGCAGTTTCTACTCCCGGACCAGGGAGAAGCTCATTGGTTACACATGACTCCAAAAAGAAGGGTCTGGGGGATAGAGAGGGAGGTTCTTGAGATGGTCAACGAATCTGCCAAGGACACCTTTCCCAATGAATTCGTGGCCACACTTCGCGCGGAGGAAGGCGTCGTCACCGAGGTACTTCTTCTCCCAGGCACTATACAGGGTTCACGTTCTGGGGTGCTGCTCCTGCATATGCTCCCGATCGACTTCAGCGTGGTGGGTACCGTGCACTCCCACCCATCATACAGCAACCACCCCTCAGAGGCGGACCTTTCACTCTTCGGCAGGTTTGGTAACACGCATATCATAACCTGTCTACCTTTTGATCTCAACTCCTGGCAGGCATACGACTACAACGGGAGAGAGGTAGAGTTGGAGGTCGTTTAGAAAACCATGCTTCCTGGCGCTATCCTGCCCTTGGCAAGTGCACCAGGACCAATTCGGGAATTCTCAAAGATAATGGTCCCCACATCTATCACACTGTTGATGCCCGTCTTGACGTCATCGCCCATGATCACGCCAAGTTTCCTCCTACCAGAGTCGACCATCCCCTTCTCGGTGGAGACCATCACATTCCTGTCATCGAAGCGGAGGTTGGCCACCTTTGTTCCACAGCCAAAATTGCATCTCTCCCCTATGATGCTGTCTCCCACATAGTTATGGTGAGGTATCTTGCTTCCGCTCATGATTATGGAATTCTTTATCTCTACAGCCGCTCCCACCCTGCAGTTCGGGCCGAGGCAGGTGTTGGATCTGACGTAGCAGTTGGGACCGACGTCACATCCCGTGGATATGAAAACGGGGCCTTCGATGTAACTACCTGATCGCACCCTTGCTCCGATCTCCACGATGACCTCTCCTTTGATCACTGCTCCTTCTTCGATATCTCCTTCCAAGCTCCTGGAGATCTTGGACATCAGGACCTCGTTAGCATTGAGAAGATCCCATGGATGCGCCACATCTATCCAATCCCCCTTGAGCTCATGGATCGTGATGTCGGTCTTTCTTGAAAATGAGTTCAGAGTATCGGTGATTTCGTACTCTCCTCTGGGCGACCTTTTCGTGTTCCTTATCTCTGGGAACACCTCAGGGGTCAATATCATTACACCTGCACTCACCAGATTGCTTGGTGGAACATCTGGTTTCTCAATGATCCTTTCCATCTTGCCATTTGTGGTCTCTATGACCCCGAAACGCCTGGGGTTTTCGACAGTGACCGCCCCCAGTACTGGCCCGCCCGTTTTCTTGTGAAGGGAGATCATGTCACCGAGGTCCTTTCTCTCGATTACCAGGTCACCATTCACACAGATGAATGGGCCATTCATGATCTCTTCTGCCATTCCGATGGCATGGGCCGTACCAAGCCTCTGTTTTTGTTCAAGGAATTCGATCTCCAGGTCATCACCGAAGGTCTCCAGGAGGAACTCCTTGACCCTGTTGCTCTTCCATCCCACTAGCACCTGGAACTCCGTAATACCAAGGGAGGCCAGGGCATATATCTGGTGACAGAGAAATGGTTTACCCGCGACCATCACCATGGGCTTGGGCACGTTTGATGTGAGCGGCCGGAGTCGGGTCCCCTCGCCTGCAGCAAGTACGAGCGCTTTCATTCTAGACACCTCCTGACGACATATGAGGCCTTTTCCATCAATTGACTGAGCGTTTCATCATCTCTGGCTTCGGCGGTGATTCTTATCTTGGGTTCAGTACCAGAGAGCCTGATCAGGAACCAGCCTTCCTCGAAATCCGCCCTGAAGCCATCCAGGGTAAGGAGGCGATCACATTCCATCACCCGCATCATCGACGAAAGGCTATCGGCTACCTTCCTCCTTGCATCAAGCTGGAATTTAAAAGACATTCTTGAGACCGGGTATGAGGGGAGTTCGTCCACCATCTCCGACAAGGGCCGTTCGACCACCATACTCGCCAGCAGGGCCGCGGCATACACGCCATCGGGACAGTAGGTCTGGTCTGAGAATATGAACGTACCAGAAGGCTCTCCGCCGAATTCGAGTCCACCTTGCTTAAGTGCTTGCGATACGAAGACGTCCCCAACTCGAGTCCTCACCACATTGTCTCCCACTATCTCGTCCAGTATCATGGATGCATTGATCGGTACCACTATACCGCCTTTGAATCGGGAAGCGAAGAGGGCCAGGAGGCGGTCACCATCGACGAACCTGCCTTTCTCGTCAACCGCCACCATCCTGTCACCATCACCATCATGAGCAATTCCAAGATCTGCTCCCTTTGCCCTTACCATGTTCAAGAGGTCTGTGAGATGCTCCTCTGTGGGTTCCGATAGCCTGCCTGGGAAATATCCGTCGGGCTGGCAGTTGATTGTTACCACCTGGCATCCAAGTTTCCTAAGAAGAAT
The DNA here is from genome assembly GCA_013415695.1 of Methanomassiliicoccales archaeon. Taxonomy (NCBI): domain Archaea; kingdom Methanobacteriati; phylum Thermoplasmatota; class Thermoplasmata; order Methanomassiliicoccales; species Methanomassiliicoccales archaeon. The sequence continues at coordinate 47,591 of JAAEEP010000002.1, forward strand.
GGGAGTGATGTTGCAGGTAGCACCGCATCCGCAGTCAATGACGATTTTAAGGTCAACATCATCGATCGATTCCATTATGGAACTGATGTGTTCATCCACCGCTCCGACATGATTACGGCAAGTTCCCACTCTATCCCAACCAACCGAATTATCCATTCCCGCCTCTATCCTGGATTCCACAGACCTCATCTGCTCATCGTTAAATGCCGAACCATCTGGATTCCACATTTTCACTCCATTGTATTCAGGCGGGTTATGTGAAGCGGTAATCATGAGCCCGCATTCGTAACTCTTGGAAGCCCTAGCTAATGTTGGGGTGGACACCAACCCGGTCAAGGCCACATCGGCCCCCACCGAGGTTGCGCCTGATACCAGGGCTTCCCTCACAAGATCCGTGCTGGTCCGTGTATCATTGCCAATAATTATGCTCCCATATTCACTTCCCACGGCGGCTCCTATTCTGGCTACCAGATCGATGGTGATTTCACTCCCTACCTGGCCACGTATCCCCGATGATCCGAAAAGTGACATGGTTATCGGCTCTGAGCAGTGTAGAAGGCTGTTTACAGATAAACTTTGCTAACTCCAAATCCTTGAAAATACTGGCTTGCAGATCTTTGAATTACTGGATAGATGCCAGACATATTGAAATCGACCGAATCATTTTTAAATGAAAACGATACTGGATAGTTGTCATTATAAGAAAAATTTTATATATGAGTCATATCAATTACATTCTGGCCATTCTAGCCAGTCATAGCCAGTAGAGTGGCCAACACCTAATGGGAGGAACTAAAGTTGGTGATGGAGAAGATTACAACGGCGAAGGCTAAAGATATTGCAAAGAAAAAGGGTCTTAAGCCGGGTCGCGTGAAAGGGACGGAAGGCATCCAATTCACCAAGGGGGACAACGCTCGCCTGGAGATTATCTCATGGGATGAGTTTGAGAAGACCCTTAAGAATCGGAAGCTCGCTGTCTACGAGAGCGGCGGTTGGATGAAGATCATGAAGAAGTAAGCTTGCTTCTTTGTTCTTGATCCGGATGGCCCAAGAAAAGGGGCTACCTTTCAGGGATGCCCCCATGCGACTTTTCAGGATGTTATTGTATTTTTTCTTCTCTATCTCCATTCTTGGTAACCTCTCCTTTCTCTTCGAGCCCGGGATGGTCTTCTTGGACCTCCAGAGTCCTTGACCGCTCCGTACTCGATCCTGATAATTTCATGATCAGCCAGTTCTTCTTTTCCTTTTCCCTCCCGCCGAACCTGATCAGGGCAAATTTTCCTTTCAATTTCTTCCCTTCTAGGGAAATGACGATCTTCCCTTCTTCCTTCTCAAGAAGGTTGTACTCTCCCTTGTCCCAGATCTCCACTTTCCCTGCGCCGTACCTACCCTCAGGGATCTCACCTTCGAAATCTGCGTATTCTATTGGGTGATCTTCAGTTTCGACTGCCAGGTGCTTGACCCCGACATCATCTGGAATACCCTTGGGCACCGCCCAGCTTCTGAGAATGCCGTTCAAGGAGAGCCGGAAGTCCCAATGAAGATGAGAGGCATGATGCTCCTGGACGACAAAAATACTGACATCATGGTTCCCCCTGGCTCCCATAGGCTCGGGGGTTGCATCGAAGTCCCTCTTTCTCATATATTCTTCAAGACGCATATTGACAATTATTTCTAATGATTGGCAGTAATGAAATAGCTTTCCCAGTATCAGCTGTCTCTGAATTCGCTAGGAGTTCAGAAACGGGTAGTTGGGACTGATCCAAGTTTACCATATTATTGCGCTATTCAATTATGATTGGATTCATCCATTTCCAATTGGATGAATCATGTCAATTATTATCTTGGTCAGGGCAATCTTTTAGTACCTCCTTGTGATTGAACCTACTCTATATAAGCAGGGATAACCAAGCCTGGCCAACGGTGCTAGATTCAGGGTCTAGTCGCGAAGGCGTTCGGGGGTTCGAATCCTCCTCCCTGCACTTTTTCATGCTTTACTCTAGGTTTCATCATTCTTCGAAGCTGTCCGTCTTCATTGCGAATGAGAATACTGATTACTTGGATTCAGAATCGTTCAAAAAACCCCGAAAACTAGATATTTTTGATATCGGATTGTCAACATAGGGCGCACATGACGGCAATTATTCTTTACGATAGCAAATTTGGGAACACAGAGCAGATCGCCAAGGCCATATGCAGCGGAATGAAGGAAGTGGGATTCGACGACGTCTCAGCCAAGAGTGGTGGCACCACAACCCCTGACGAACTGCGAATAGCCGAAGTCTGGATCTTTGGATGTCCAACACAGAAGGGTGGAACCAGTGGAAGGTACAAGAAGCTCTTCAAGTGGATGAGGAAGAACATGGTACCTGATAAAATTGGGTTTGCCTTCGAGACGAGACTTGAGGGTTCTGAGGGAGGGGCTGCCGCAGTGATTGAAGCGGTTATGCAAGAGTGCGGTGTTGAAATCATCCACGAGCCCGAATCGTTCGTGGTCGAGGGGAAGACAGGGCCCCTGGTCTACGGGGAGATCGATAGGGCTATCACTCTTGGAAGGAAGATCGCAGGAGAACTGCGTGATTGAGCCCTAGGTCGTTCTGGCCTTTGGACCCTCTGCGTCTGATACGGGAGTGTCAACGTCGATTCTTCTCAATGTGAGCACGGCTAGGAGCAGGAACCCGGAGGCTACAATGAACGTGGGCAGGAATCCGAATAACTGGGCTATGAATCCTCCAATCACGGAACCAGCGATCGACGCGAGACCTTGAGTGGCGTTGTACATTCCCATCCCTTCAGCCCTGAACTCCTTGTAGGAAAGGTTGGAAACAAGTGCATTTCCTGCCACAGACAAACCTGCCCAGCAAAGTCCCACCAGGGCATGTAGAAGGACGAAAACGATCACGACGGTCCACTCAGCCATAGGGAAAAGGGTGACCAAGAAGAAGCTTGGAAAGAGTATTATCCTGCCACTGGCCGCAAGCCACTGCACCTTCTTTCCTCCGATCTCCGCCACCAGCCTTCCTGCCAACCTGTAAGTCAGGGCAGCCATCAAGGATGAGCCGACATAGATCACGAACACCAACGAGCTGGGGAGCCCAACATAGGACTTGAGAAAAATGGGGAGCGCCACGTAGAAACACAATCCTCCAGTGAAAAGGAAGAAGACCACCATATAATATCTCCTGAGGGGCTTGGGGAAGTTGCTGTAGCTCAGGTTGCTGGCACCCACGCTTACGACATGGACTACCCGGTTGGGGAGATAGCGGGCTTTCTCGAATAAGAGGATTGGAAAATCCAGGACCTTGAGGTCGACGGATCTCCTATCAAGCTTATGCTCGGGTTCCGGAATCCATTTCACCGCTAGCAGTATGGATAGAGCGGAGATGCTTGCGGCAAGTATGAAAAGAGCCCTCATCGGAGTGACCTGATCGGGGCCAGTCATCACCATCAACCATACTGAACCCAGAACTAGTCCTATCACCCATCCGATACCACCAACTCGGCTAAAATCTCCCAGCCGTTTAGCCCATTCTTCTCTTTTGAAGACCTCTAGGATCAATACCGTTCCAATGGGCGCCGCCGCTGTGGAAAGAAGGCCCAACATGAAGTTCGCGAAGAAATAGCTGGCTAGGTCGGTAGAGACTCCCATCATGAAAAGGGCCAAAGCGAGACCGCCGAATCCGATGAGTACGAATATCTTCCTGCGCTTCAGGGTGTCAGAGAGGTTTCCCCAGAGTATGTTGGAAGGAACCGATGCCGCGGAAGAGAGGGCGCTTGCCATACCCACGTCCCCGAGTGTTCCACCAAGGGCCTCTGTTATGAATAGGGGGATAAGAGGTGATGTACTCCCACCAGAAACGTTGAATGGAAGGAAAGAGTAGTACCATTTATCATCGGATTTTTCGGACATCCTATCCCTCTGATGCAATTAATCGGTGCGAGTCATGAATCTTTCGGGCCATTTTGATATGCCTGCATAGGTTATCCGCCCACAACAATGGCAATTCCCACCACTACCAAGACCATGACCGCCACCAGAACGAATCGGGCTTCCTTGTTTATTGTAAATATCACAAGTGCTGCTATCACCCGGGTGAGCGGCGTAGCAATGAGTAGGAGTATCCCAAGATCGATGACCGCGATTGGGTTTCCCTGCAATATCCCTTCAAATATCTGAGTCAGTGAGAGTGGTATGGCCTCCCATGTTCCTTCAGAAAAGGCGAACATGATAAGCCCAATTATCATCACCGTGACGCTGAGGAACATGCCCACTGATAGGACAGTGCGGATGTACCAGTTAACATTCGTGTATTCCATGGCCATCACCTCACAATGCGGAAATCACCCCCGCCGCATACAAGATCATCAGAATCGCGATTACCATCAGGACCAGTGCGAATGTCGTTCTGAGATATTCGGACCTGGCCAGGTGAGCGACCCTGGACCCGACCAAGGCACCGAAGAACACTCCCACTGCCACGTTCGCGCTCACCACTGGGGACAGAGATCCAGAGGCATAGTATACCAATGCTCCCGCTAGTGCGGTTACTCCAATCATAAAGTTGCTGGTGGCCGCCGCCGCCTTGAGAGGAACACCCATCCAGATGTTCATAACGGGGACCTTGATGGTACCCCCGCCCACTCCTAAAAGGCCTGACATGTTGCCCGCGAAGAAGCTGGCAATAAGCCCCCGGGGAATGTGTCTGACGCAGTAGCTAACTTCCTCACCAGTATTCTTATCAAGGTAACTTGCAGAAAGCTCCGGGAAGCCAGGAGCTTTCTCGTCAAAGGTAGCCAGCCTTTCAGGTCGGCGGATCATGTGAATGGCGCTGTAGACCAAGAGTGCAGCGAAAGCCACCGCCAGCAGTGATTGGTCAGTGTAGATTGCCAGCAATGCGCCAACCGCCGATCCAAGGGTGGTGGCCGTCTCCAGGACCATCCCCAATCTGATATTGCTGATCCCCTCCCGTACATAGTAGGTTGCGGCCCCAGTGGAGGTCGCAATGACCGCCACTAGTGATGCCCCTATGGCCTCCTGGATGGGAAGTCCGAAGATGAGTACCAGCCCGGGTATGATTATCACTCCCCCTCCCAGGCCAAGCAGGGAACCTAGGATGCCAGCCAGAAGTGCCATTATCAGGATGCCCGCGAATATGATGATGTCCATGGGCCACTCACCGAACGAGGGCAATTCATGAAGCTAGCGGTAGATATGGTTTCCGACACAGCAAAAATGTATTATTGTGAGGGGCAATCATACCCTCGTGGACCTTATCATCGTTCGCTACGCCGAGATGGGCCTTAAAAGCCGTCCTGTCCGACAGAGATTCGAGAGAATACTGATCGACAACATGATGGGCGCTCTAGCGTCAGCGGCGGTGGAAGGACTCATCTCCACCGAGTCCGGAAGGATATACGTGAGATCGGACGATGAGGAGGGTGCCATGAAAGCGATATCCATGGTATTTGGCGTGGCCTCTCTCAGCCCGGCCCTTCAGTGCAAGGGGACCATGCAAGATATCAGGAGAAGGGCCGCCGAACTCTCCATCACCTTGATGGGTGAAGGACAGAGCTTCGCAGTGAGGGCAAGACGGGAAGGGGTCCATGATTTCACCTCCATGGATATCAATCGTGAGGTCGGATCAGCTGTATGGACTGCAAATCAGGACAAGGGTGTCAGTGTCGACCTCCAGGAACCCGATGTCGAAATTTTCGTGGAGGTCAGGGGTGCTAAAGCCTTCATCTTCCACAGGTCCATCTCGGGACCAGGAGGGCTCCCTCTAGGAAGTCAAGGTAAGGTGGTGGCCTTCGCCAGCCAAGAAAGGGACCTGCTGGCTGCATGGCTCATGATGAAGCGTGGCTGCAGGGTGGCAGTGTTGACTGAGGAAGAGGATTTGGTATTCAACCTCAGGAAGTGGGACCCCAACCTCAGAGTAGAGCATCCGTCAAGTCAGGATTATATGCTGGATAGGTGGGGAGCCCTGGCTACCGTATATGGATACACGTTCCATGAGATGGAGACGATTACCGCAATTCATTCTCGATTACCATCATTCTTTCCACTGGTAGGAATGGATGATCGGGAGATCGATGAAAGGCTGAAGGCCATCCAGGCCTGATCACTTGCCCTTTCTGTCATGTGCCCCGATCGAGGGTCGTATCTTTTCGGCTCCCTTGCCTTTGTAGCCGAGGCCTCGACCCCTCTTTCCAGCGGAGGTAAGGCCGCGATATGCCCTTCCCTTATGTTTTCCAGTGCAGATCCAGTTGATCTTTGGATCGCTCTTGATCACTGGATGATGGGGATCGATCATTATGATCTCGAACCACTCGTACTTACCATCCTTATCGACCCAGTATGAGTTAAGCACCTCGAGGTTTGGATACCTCTTGCAGGCTCTCTCCTCCGCGATCCTCTGGAGGTTCTTGCCCACAGTGATCTTGTTGATGCCCTTTCTCTTGGGTCCTCTACCACCCTTAATCTGCCTCTTCCTCAACGACCCTTTTCGAACCCTACCTCTTACAAGCACATATCCCTGCTTGGCCTTGTAGCCGAGCCGCCTTGCCCTGTCCAATCTGGTAGGTCGCTCTATACGCAGGAAGTTCTCTTCCTTCCTCCACTCGATACGTCTCTCCCACTGCAGATTCTTAACATAGGAGTTCTTGGGATCGTTCCAGGCGTCCGCAATGTAACCGTAAAAACTCTTCCCGGAGGGAGCTGACTGGCCCTCCGACTCTTCGTTGGTCTTGTCAACCATCTCTTTGGCCATAGTATCACCTGCCGCCTGCGCGGCGTTTATGGATTCACCCTTTCGGGCACATCTCCAACGGGATTTCTCCCGTCACTTGGAACCTGCAGTCTTCTAAGCATTACTTAAACGTTGCGTATTAGCTGGGCGTTTCATTGCCATTCTTCGCCTTTGAATAGGCGCAGTTCGACCTCTTCACCATAGCATGTCGTCCCTGAAAGTTCTCTCGCCCAGGGCCAACAGTATGAGCTCTCCCAAATTCATGACCTTCATATCGTTGTGGTTACCCTTTTCGATCAGGTTCTGTCCCATCTCACGCAGTCGGTGATTATCAAGTCAACATGATAGCATTCAACGCGCTTGATCTCCTTCCCAAGCGTTGTTAAGAGAAAGTGAAGGACAGTTCATCCTCGCCCCCGGTTCCATGCTCCATGAATCACTTATCGGAGTCAAATATTACGTAGCAATCTCAAGACACGTCCCTTTCAGAAGAAATCTTCGAGCGTCTTGGAATTGGATGTGGTCTTTGGTTTGGTCTCGACCTTCTTCCTATGCTTTCGATCGTTGCCGAATGTCTGATTGAATAGGGTGAACTGCTGCGAACCCATCATCAGGCTTTTCTCGTCCCAGCCGAAGACCTCCGTGGCACGGGCGACGGTCTGTGCCAATCTCTCAGCGTAATACTTGTAATCGGGCGATGACTCGAATTCCCTGCCCGAGATGTAGGGTTCAACCTCCTGAGGCGTCTTCTTGCTGTTGATTACAACCCAGGATACCTTCATCCCAGGAATGAACTCGTACCCCATGTCCATGAGCTTCTTCGCAGCCTGGACGTTGACCTGGGTGTCGGGATCCTTGTAGTACGAGAATTGCTTCACGGTGCGAGATATGACCAGCTTCTCCACTGGTATCTTGCCATCCATGGTATCCTTCACCCGCTGTCTCGCCAGGCTGACAGCCTCCTCGGTCTCCTCCCCCAGAATCTTCCTGAACACCTCCATGAGCACCTCGCTCTGGAGGTCGAAAGAGTCCGTTCTCCTGACCTCGTAGCCTCGGATCAGAAGCTGCTCCTCTGGCCAGACCACCTTCCCCACATATCTCTTCTTCTTTCCATGTGAGAACAGGGGTTCAAGGACCCTCTCGAACTCAAGGAGGGCGCCTTCTTTAGAGAACCGTGAGGCCATGCTGCTCCCGAACTCCACCGTTTGATCAAGATCCTCATGTGGAGATTGAAGGAATAGAGAGTCGGTGTCGGAATATATGACCGTATGATCCTCGGCCTCCAGTCCCCTGATGATGCTCTTCACGGTCTCCCTCGCAAAGGCGGTGATGGAGGAACCGATGTTCTTGTCGGTGAAACGGTAGAAGGAAGAGGCGAATACCCCGTATACGGCGTTCATCAAGATCTTGATGGCCTGTTGCAGACCATCGTAGTACTTGTACTCCTCCGGCGTATTCGCAGATCTCATCCTCGCTTTCGTGTCATCCCTTTCGTTCATGAGCCTCTCCAGGATGCGAGGAAGAAGACCTTCCCTCTGATCTCTGCTGAGGTACCTCACGCCGTTGGGGGCGACGATCTCCCCCCTTGGGTTCAGAGTGGTGAAGCAGATGTTCTTGGCGATTATCAATGAGGGGTACATTGATTTGAAGTCAAGAACGCAAACCCAGTGGTAGAGCCCAGGTTCTATGGTGTGAACATAGCCTCCTTCGATGGCGTTTGTGCGCTCGTATTTACCTGTTAGCGGTACAGCTATGTGCTCTCGGTCAGCCTCCCTGATAAGGATCGAGTCTATCAGCGTGGAAGAGCCGCTGCTGAGAACGTCCTCCACCGGTAGTTTGGATACCGATGCCAGATCCATGTTCTTTCGCAGGATGTCCACATGCTCTAGAATACGTAGCGAGAGTTCAGCGTCCTTGATGCAGTACCTCATCACCTTCTCACGGTCCAGCTGCCACTCCTGATCCATCTGCTTTGGATCCACGTCAAGCTTTTCCTCCCCAAGGACAAGCTTCGCCACGTGATTGAGTGTCTCCTGCTTTGGTCTCAGCTCCATCTTGGCCGCCCACCAAGCGTCCGCCACCAATCGGCCGTTGAGCCTCCAGAATCTTCCCATTATGTGCTTGGGGCCAGTCCTGTCGCGACCCCAGTCTATCTCCTCGATGCCATTCTCCTTGGCTCTCTCCATGACCGTGGGGATGTCATAGTTGTCAATATTGTACCCAGTGATGACGTCAGGATCCTCTTCCGCAATGACCTCTCCAAAGGATTCGATGATCTCCCTTTCGGTTCCCTGGATCGGTTTCCCAGATCTAAGCTCCCCATCATCCCTGATGACGTAGCAAATGGTGTAGATGTTTCCCTCCCTGATGCTGGTCTCTATGTCGAAGGCAAGTATCTTCAGCTTGGGGTTGAAAGGTTCGATATTCTTGAAATTGGGCCTCTTCGATGGCTTACCAGGATCTCCTGTCACTTCCTCAAGAACATCCATATCCACGACAAGGTCCGTGGTGTAGGGTCCTTCAGACATCCTTCCGAACACCCGGATGCAGGATCCCATATCCATATCGTAGACGAACCGGTGATGGAAAGGGATGTCAGCCGCAAGAACCGTGAAGCGATCCTTGTACCTCTTCCTGAAGTCTGGAACAAGCCAAGGGAAGGTGACTACCACCTTCGCCGAATCCTTCCACTCACCCTGGTGGAAGAGCTTGATCGCTTCCACCCTCCTCACATTGGGATCGGACTCCAACTCCTTGATGGCAGCCTCGTTCGGCGACACCAGGTGGAAGTACGGCTCAAACCCCACGTACCTCACGGTGATAGACTCGCCCTCAGAGGTCTTGCCGAACATCTCGATCGTGAGATCGTTCCCGTTCTTCCTCCGGTACGATGCGGACAACAATCTGACATCCCAATGATCCATCGGCTCACCGTCTGGACACGATCGTGAGGATGTCTCCATCTTCGAGGACATAATCGTGTCCTACCGCTCTCTGTGTCCTAACATTGATGGCCCTGATGAAGTTTTCCCCAAGGTCTGTGTGGACCCGGTAGGCCAATTCCTTGGCTGTCGTCCCTTTCTTCACTAGGAAAGCGTCAGGCAGCACGTTCCCGTCGTGGTCCGTAAGCCTATGCTCGTCCTCCACAGGGTAAACCACTATAAGATCCAGGAGTTCAAAGGCTGCTCTCTCAAGACAGGTCTGGACCCCGGTTCCACCGCACTTCTCTATCGCCCTTCTGATGAAGTCTAGGGCCTTGATCTGGTTGTCGTTCAGGGAAGCTTCATCGGAAATCTTGAAACTATGGTCCCCTGGAATGTAGTCAATCAGCTTGGCCTTGCTCGCTTTCTTAAGGGCGAGTTCCGACTCTGAACAGGTGGGAATGGTGATGTATCCATCGACCCCATCTAGCTTCTTCAGCAAGTCATCGCTTGCAACATCGGCCTTGTTCAAGGCTATTATCATGGGCTTGCTGATCTTCCTAATGGTGTGTGCCATGGAGAGCATTTCTTCATCGTTCCAGTCCATGGGACTTTCAGGCAGAGACATGTTCCTCATTGCAGTTGCCACCTCATGCTCGCTCACACCAAGGCCGGTCAGGCGATCGTGGACCACCTTCTCCATCTTCGTCCCTTCCATGTGGGCTTGTCTGGCCATCTTGGTGAAACCCTTCTGGAGGATGCCTCTTATCCAGTAATCGATCTCTCTTTCCAGGAAGGCAATGTCTCCCAAGGGATCATGTGAGCCGAGACCGACGGGATTCCCCTCAATGTCCGTGCTCCCTGAGGCATCGACAACATGGATAAGGGCATCAGCCTGACGCAGATCATCCAGGAACTGGTTCCCAAGTCCTTTTCCCTGCCAAGCATCGGGAACAAGTCCAGCAACATCCAGCAGTTCTATGGGAATGAGTCTGGTACCTTTCTCGCAGATGGAATTCTTTGGATTGCACTGCACTCCGAACTCCTCGTGAGGACACTTCGCCCTTACGTATGCCACTCCCTTGTTTGCCTTGATGGTTGTGAATGGATACTGAGCTATCTCTGCGCTAGCCAGGGTTGCTGCGGAGAAAAAGGTCGATTTCCCAACATTGGGTTTCCCCACTATCCCTATCTGCATGCTCCTCATTACCTATATTGGGCTGAGTCTAGAAAACCTTGCCTACCAGCTGACTGAGGATATCACGCCCCGATCTCAGCAACCTTTTTCATTGAAAACCGCATGGCCCTATGGGTCATCGGATGCAGGAAGCCATTATCCTTTGTGAGGGCAAACTCGGGGAACCGACAGGGAAAACTGCTAGGGGTCTGGTAAGATATTCCAGAAAGTACAGGATCGCGGGCGTGATCGACAGTACAAGGGCAGGATTGGATGCCGGAGAGGTGGTTGATGGTACTAAGCGCGATATCCCTGTCTTCGCCTCACTTGAAGAGGCGGTCAGCTCCTTGGAGTCTATTCCGGAAGTCCTCATTATCGGGGTTGCCACAATAGGTGGAAGACTTCCCGTTGAATTCAGAGAGTCCATAAAGAATGCTCTGAGGGGAGGAATGGATGTGGTCGCTGGGCTACACGAATTCTTGTCAGAGGATCCAGAGTTTTCAAACATCGCTGCAAATAATGGATCCTCCATTCTCGATATTAGGCGAGAGCCTCCACTGGAGAAGTTGCATGGGTTCAGGAACTTGGCTTCATCGATGGACGCGATCCGCATTCCCGTTCTTGGCACTGACAGTGCATGCGGGAAGCGTACCACAGCGATAGAACTGACCGAGTCGCTCAATGGTATGGGGATCAAGACGATATTCGTGGCAACCGGCCAGACGGGCCTTCTTCAAGGTGCAAGGTACGGTGTGCCTCTTGATTCTATCCAGGGTGATTACATGGTGGGCGAGCTGGAGAACGCCATTTACCAAGCATACATCGACGAGGAGCCTGATGTCATAGTCATCGAGGGCCAGGGGAGTTTCACGCATCCGGCCTATGTGTGCGGCACGAGGGCGATAATATCTGCATCCAAGCCCAGTGCCATGATTCTTCAGCACGCGCCTGGGCGGAAGTACAGGAACTACAACCCGTCCCTGAAGATCCCACTACCCGACCTTGAAGAGGAGATATCCCTGCTCGAGGAATTCACCAAATCCCAGGTGATCGCACTTGGGATCAGCCATGAGGATCTGAAACCAGAGGAGGTCGAGAAGATCAATCACAGTCTCGAACAGCAGTTCGGAATTCCAGCTGTTGACATCTATCTGGAAGGGGCCGACAGGCTCGCCAAGACACTGATCAGCCACTTCCCACACCTCGTCGCTCACCTTGGCTAGTTTCAATCAATTACATATCGATCGGATGGGAACGCCGTTTCGGGATGCTTCTTGATGAAGGATTGGTTTAGATCTCCTTCCATCCTGCAGGCCACATGTAACGGAATGGACAATGACATCATGTCGGGGGGGAGCCATAGGTTTCCCGTAGGGTCCGTTGGTCCTAGAATCACGGAATCGCAGGGAACGTTGGAGACCATCCCCGATGCATAGGTGACCAGAGAGGCGCAAACAGGCCCCCAGGGTGACAAGATGGATGTCAGTGCCTGCGTCGTTCCGAAGTGTTGGAGCGAGCATAGGTTCCTAATGTTCTCCGCTCTCCCGAAGAGTATGATGCAGAGGCCATCTTTCTCGGATGTCATTCCCTCGGTCCTCTGTATGATGATGTTCTCAGCCGGCATGGTGATCTTACCTATGGTCTGGACGCTTTCCTCCACCATTTCCGGGCAGCGTTTCAGGTATTCAGCCCGGCCCTCCATGAACTCTGGAGTCCCGGTCGAAACGAAGTACTTCAGCCTCTCTGGGAATGATGATAACCCCAACCAGGCCTGTCCTCCAGGACAGCATCCAGCCTTGGCGGAGAGACTGATGTATCCCGGTGGCATCTCACGGACTGCCATGGTGTAGATTGCCTTTCCCACGCATCGGTCCATTGCCGCCAGCGGCTCTGCCCCTTCAGGCGGGTCCTCGGATCCATATACGATAAGCGGAGCGGTTACAAGCCTTCCAGCTTCTGCAAGAGCCCTGCCAATTCCTTCTATGCTCATCTGGAACACCTGACCCCAACTAGGTAATCGGTGCAATATATGAGTTGCTCAAAGAGACAGTATCGCATCCGACAGCTCACCTATCTCCTCAGGAGAGAGGACCTCAACCCTCTCATCTAAGAAGGGAAGAGAACCCAGTCGATCCTTGTCTGCCAGCTTCTTCATCTTCAGGATGGTCCTGATCTTCTTACGTCGATGCTGGAATAGCGAATCCACTAGATTGAGGTAGAATTCCTCATTTATTACCTTGAAGGGCGGTCGTCTGGGCACTATGCCCACCACCGCAGAATCTACCTCGGGTTCGGGCCAGAACCTGGATTTGGGCACCTTCTCCAGTATCTCACAATCTGCTTTGTAGTACATATTCACCGAAAGTCTGGAATAGTCGCCGGTGCCGGGAGAAGCGACCATGCGGTCTGCGAATTCCCTCTGCACCATGACCACCGCCTTCCTGAATCGATGCTCAAGGAGCTTGAATATCAGTGGGGAGGAGATGCTGTAGGGAAGGTTCGAGATGAAACGGTTGAAGCCTGGGAATGGTATCTTTAATGCGTCTCCCTCAATGAAAACAATCGAGTCTCCATACCTGTTCCTGTTGTACTCCGCCATTCCCTTGTCAAGCTCTATGGTTATGACCCTTCCAGCTCTCTCAAGTAGTATGTCTGTGAGAATACCCAGGCCCGGACCAACCTCGAGTATGGTGTCTCTGGGATCTGGATCGAGGTAATCGATCTCCCTTTCGGCCACACGCTCGTCTATCAGAAAGTTCTGTCCCTTGGCCTTGGTGGGAGTGACACCGTACTGCTCCAGGATCCCCTTTATCTCTGAGGGCAGCATAGTTACATCATCTGGCAACGAATAGATGATACTTCTGGTGTGGATCGGACAACTCAATCTCGATCCTTTTCGCCACGAGCTTCTCCGGGTGCTTCACCGAAGGTACCCTATCCGACAGGTCCTTGAAGTTCTTGAAATTCCCTTTCTTCCGTTCCTCCAGAATTGCCCACATGGTCTTTTTCCCCAGACCAGGTAGCAGTTCGAGCATGTGGTATCTGGTGGTTATCGCTTGGGCGGAGTTGAAGAATTGAACGAACCGATTCTCGTTGTCCATGACCAAATCCTGGATGATGTAAGGAAGCTCGCTGTGGGAGGCACTTGTAAGCTCCTCGTATCCCATACGACGCTTCACATGCTGGATCTTCTCACGCTTGTCCACATCCTTTCCGATGTAGACCTTCTCTCCTATCATGATGATCGCATCAGGCTTGGGAACCAGCTCGAAGAGCTTGAACTCACTCTCACCCAGGGCGTACGCTAGCGGCTCCCTCTTGAAGCTCCTCTCGCCCGGAAGCCCTTCCGGTAGATAGTCGAGAATGTATGCGTTGTCCTCCAAGGTCCCACCCACTCACTGATGCTCCTGAATGACCTCCAAGATCTGGTCAATATGGTCCTTCTCAAGGATTAATCTCTCCTTGGCGAAGAGAACTCTGATATCATCAGGATGGGAAGGAGTAATATCGACGATTTTGCAGGCCATCGCATCAGATACGAAGTCTAGCCTAGATAATGCTTCTTGAAGCTCTCTCGCTTTGGCGGTGGAAAGTCTCACCAACTTCTGCGAGTGATCCAAGGCTATCTTCTGGTCGGTATTGAGTTCCCTGCTCTCACTCTCCGCCTTGATCATATCAAGGACTTCTGCAAGAGGAACAAAACGATCGGGACTCATAGACATCGCCTCCTTAGCCTGATCTCCTCAGATGCTCGGGTCTAGAAACTACGGTCTTCAGTTTGTTTCCATCGCGGACCTTCACGACGAAGGCCCTGCCCTGGTTTCCCACTATAGTACCGGTCTTTCCGTGGAAGCGGGGATGGGGCATCCCACGATGAATGCTGGAATCGAGGACGATGTTCACCCTTTCCCCGACCTCAAAATCTTGAAACTCGTGAGTGATGGGAGACAAACCTCTCTTTCTAGGGCTCTTGCTGAGAACCTTCCTGGTCCTTCGCCTCGGTCCTTTTGATGCCTTCATGGATATACCTCATTAGCGTCATCGGCGATTGCGATCACGTCCAGGGAGATCACCTCGCAGGCGATCCCCAGTTCTTGGGAGAGATTGGGACGGGTCCTTCCCTGGTCCCCATGGACGAACTCCTTGACGTACGTCCCTGACTCTGTAGTCAGGACCAGGCTCATCATCTCGCCATCGAAGGACTCAACGAATGCGTCTTTTATCCTTCTCTCCCTGGCCTTGTCAGCCCGTCTGTGCGTGACCCTCAAAGGCGTCTGCTGGATAATCGCAGTTCCTTTTAATGAGCGCACAACCTCATTAAGTTTTTCCTTATCAACTTTTCCATTCAATCTGATCGTCACCCTATAGCTCTTATCAGGTGATACCAGCTTGACCCGCCTGACCTCTTCACGAGATGAGGTACGGAGTCCTAGCACCTCGACCCTTCCTTTTGCCTCTAGATTGATCCTATCATAAAGGGATTCTAGGTCAAGAGTCCTCTTCTTGGGCCCTCTCACCTCGAGGACAAAGGGTCTTCCTGTCCCCAGCATTAAAGCGTCGATGTCCTCCCTGCCCATGCCGTGGAATAGATGCTCATCACCCTCGACCTCCTCGAGTACTGGGTCCCCGATGATCTCCTGGACGGAGGTTTGGTACATCTTGCCGGTGAAATTGCACTTCTCGCAACCCTTGCCCCTGCATTTCTTGCAGGGCCACTTGGTCTGAGGTATCTCTCTACTGAGCTTGCGGTAACGCCCATAAAGGAAAATGGGAGTCACATCCAAGACCACGTGGTTGAATCTCGTGTCCACGATGGCCACCACATCAGGAGATGAGAACTCTACCTCTTTTCCTGTGAGGGGGCCCACGACCTTGCCGATCTCCCGGTTCAGCTCTGCCTTTATCGGCTCTGCCTCATCACCGCCCAGCTCGGACCATAACCTTTCCTCCCTCTCTACGATCGCGGGATCTATCCGGGTTCCAATCAGGTAGTTGGAAAACTCGACCTCCAACAGCTTCTTGGCGGCGCTCTTTGCGTACCTATCCACGTTATCAAAGATATCCTCGCAAAGCCAGCACTCCATGTGAATGGGCGGCTCATCATCTCTAATGGATCGGATGAGTGCCACTGCTGACCTCAGATTCCTTCCACGAATCTCGTTGGTCAGCCCTGTTGAACGCAGAGCGAATAACCTTCCGAGACAGTGATCGCAGAGGTCTCGCTGTAGTGCGGCTTCCGCCTTGCTGATGAGGTCATTCATCAGCCGGTGGATTGTACCCGCGCTCTTATAAGTTTCCTGGGATGCGGGGGCAAGATTGTCTTATGAATCTGCTCTCGCAGACATCTATTAGTGGGGTCAGATCGTCCCTGAGCAGTGATTCGTACCATGCTTTCACCGCGGGCTTGATCGCATTCCAAAGGTCGGCCAGGGTAGCCTTTTCCAAATTTGCCTCGTAGGCAACGAAGAACGCACACCTGCCTTCCTCCCCTATCTTCTCTGGGATGATGAAGCCCGTTCTCGTTCTGCTCTGACCCTTGACAATGACAAAATCAGAGAATATGGCAGAGCCTCTTGAGGACTCGTCGATCAGAAGTACCTCTCCCAGCTCTCCGAAGTCGAAATCATTCTTGATCTCCCAAGTCTTGTCGCCGTGGTAGGTTGCCACGTCCCACTGGTTGGGAAGCATCTTCATCCGTGCGTCTGTTCCCAGAGAGAATCGCACAAGGATGTTGAGATCGATCTCCACGATTCCTTTGGCTATTGACGCCGTGTCGCTCTTTCCCCGACCCACACTCAGTTGTTTATCAAGCTCTTCCAACCAGTCCATGCTGACCACTCATTCGAATCCCATTTCCGCTATGCGAAGATGCCCGCGCTGCCTCTCCATGTACCTGTAGACAGTGGAATGCTCGCTACCCTTGAGCAGCATATCAACTGCCTTCCGGGCGACGGGCATCTGTATGGAGTTGCCGATCAGGCAGACAGAGGAACCATACACTGAGACAAAGGCACCTGTGAGGTCTTCAATGAGTCTCCTTGTCTTGCCATTGGTTCCGATGACGCGAGCCCGCATACGGACCACGTGACTGCTCTTCTTGCCCACATAATCACGGATATCTATCACTTCGAAATACTCATCATCATCAAGAAGCCTCAGGGCCCTCTCGGGAGAGAAACCTCGACCAACGGCCCTTATAAGATCTGTTACCTTCATCACTATTAATGGGTCTTCTGAACCCCTGTTGTATATCCTCACCTCTCCCTCTGGATCGACCTTGATGAAGGTCTTGGTCCGATCTTCTATCATCTTCTTTGTCTCTCCCCCCTTCCCTATGAGGGAGCCAACTCTATCCATCGGGATCTTGAGCATGCTCATCTTCTAACCTCCAACGACCATTTTAATCATGCTTTCTGATTCCATCACATCAACGCCCAATCCACGGAAGTACCGGTTGAGATTCTCCACATCCCTCTTCAGGAAATCAATGGCGTTCGGATGCTCTGTCAGCAACGCCTGTCCGCAATCGATAACCACTGGCTCTCCATCCCGCATCAGCACGTTGTATTCACTAAGGTCTCCATGCACCAGTTCCGCCTTCTGATATGCTCTCTTCACATATTCCACGAGGGTCTTGTAAACTTTTTCCGGATCCTCGAGAACGACCTCCCTTAGCAGAGGGGAGGGCGAATCCTCATCGCCTATGTACTCCATTGCCAGCAAGTTCTTGTGGAATCTAATGGGTATAGGTACTCTCACTCCAGCGGTATGGAGACGCTTAAGGTTCCTGAATTCCTTGCTCGTCCATGCGAATATTATCTTACGATGAGAGCCGAGGATGCCTCTGAACCTGGGATCTCCCTCTATGTATCTGGATATACGTTTGAAAGTTGCCGTTGATATCCTGAATATCTTTATGGCTATGAGACCCCCCTCCGGGGTGGTGGCGAGGAACACATTCCCCTCCTTCCCAGTAGAGATCGAAAATTCGATCGTGTCGACAATACCCTCCTTCATGAGCTTGTAGACAGCAAGTAGCGTCTCCTTATCAAAGACCTCGTCGATGACCTTGCGATCCTCGGCACCCTTGTCTTTCTTCCGAAGAGCCTCGACCTTTCTCTCGAGGATGGATTCAATATCCTCCCGAGGCATTTACGTTCCCCCAAATCAGAATACATCCAGGTTCTTGGGGATCATTTTCCTCTTGCTCAGATAATTCGCCTGAGTCTTGGTGTAGCGGTACCTGATATCCGCCTTTTCGTCTTGAAAGTCCCAGGGACGGACGATGACCAGGTCTCCCTCACGTATCCACATCCTCTTTCTGATCTTACCAGGGATCCTGCCTATCCTGGACTTGCCGTCCTCGCACATCACCCTAATGCGAGATGCACCCAGTAGCTGATCAGCTATCCCAAGCATCTCCCCGTTCTTCTTATTGGGGAAACGACAGCGAAGGATTTCCTCACTTTGCTCCTCGTCCATCTCCTCTTCGTAACCTTCCAAACGAAGCCTCCGTTCAGTCAACTCCCACATAATCGTACCGTTTATATAACCTTGCGTTGGGTTGTATTCCATGGCCGTAATTTGATCGAATGATGTGCCAGGTCCATTTCATGATGATATATCACAGAGGGTGATCATGCCTTGGAGGTGGTCAACAGCCTCGGAATATGTGATGGAGTTGACCGCCAAAGTATAAGTACGGTTTCTTGCATCCACGCTTGAAATTCGGCTCCCGTAGTGTAGACCGGTCAATCATTTCGGCCTTTCGAGCCGACGACTCGGGTTCAAATCCCGGCGGGAGCACCATATCACTCATCTCAAAATGGGTCTTTTTCATGATCTGTATATGGCTTCCATGGATTGGATGCTCTGATAGAATTTATCAAGCCTTGATGCCATTCCCTTGAAATGGGGAAGGTAGGCCTCGTAGTAGTAGATCCTGCGAGGGTCGATTCCCAGTTCTAACATGCTACATCTCAAGCAATCGACATGACTGGATATGCTATCATCTACCGTGCCCTTCGAGGCGTGAACTGTCCCGTCTCCTATGAATATCCCGGCGATTCCCTTGTCAAAAGCATGCTTGAGATGCCTGGAATTGAGTCGGAAGACAGAAGGTATGCGTATGATCCTGACGCAGGAAGGATACTTGACACGGTTCATGCCTGCGTTGTCAGCTGCCACATATCCTATGTTGCGGTCCAGAAACGCAATGATTCGAGGATCCCCATCGTCAACGCATCCATCTATCCTCGCAAGGAGTTCCTGGTCGTTGTTGCCCATGATGATGATGGCGTTCTCCGGGCAACTGTTTATGCATCGACCCAACCCGATGCAGGAGATGGGGTCGATGTTCACCGTCCCGTTGGAGTATATCGCACCGTGAGGACATGCCTGTAGACATCTCCCGCAACGATTGCACAATTCGCTCTCGATCGTGGCGAAGTCAGGCTCGATCTCAATAGAGTTCAGCATCATCTCGGCCACCTTTGATGCGGTGGACTGGGCTTGCGCTATGGATTCCGTGATGTCCTTTGCTCCGTTTGCCGTCCCGCATACGAATATTCCGCGCGAGGTGGTGCAGCCTGGCTCGAGTTTCGGGTGTTTCTCCTTGATGAAGTACTCTGGGGTCGAATTCACATTGAGGGTCTTTGCGATCTCAACGGTCCCCTCCGAGGGTAATATCGCGCAGGAAAGGACAACCATATCAGTGTCGATGTCGAGTATCTCACTTCCCAGGGTGTCCTCCAACCTGACCATCAGATCGCCTCCTTTCTTGAGGACCTCCGACACCCGGCCTCTGATCAAACGCAACCCCTTCCCCTGAGCCTCCTGATAGTAGCTTTCATACGTTCCAAGCGTCCTCATGTCGGTGTAGCAGATGATGACTTCGATTCCGGGATTGTGCTCCATGATGTAGTTGGCGTGCTTCATCGCAATGATGCAGCAGATCTTGGAGCAGTATGGTATGGAACCTGGTTTATTTTCTCTGGAACCCACGCATTGGACCATGATAATTCGGCGGGGTATCTCTCCATTGATTTCCAGTTTGCCTCTGGTGGGTCCATTGATCGCAAGCAGTCTTGCCAGTTCCATCTGGGTAAGAACCTCGGGATACTTACCGTAGCCTAGCTCAAAACGCTCACTGGGATCCATCTCTGCGTGGCCAGTGGCAATCACGATGGCACCGACTGAGATGGAGTCCTTGACAACCATCCTGGTGAGATCGATAGCGTGTGAAACGCACGTATCAACGCAGTCCTCGCACCTGTTGCATGCTTCTGGATCAATGACGTATGAGGGAGGAATAGACTGGGAGAACGGGCGGTAGATGGCCTTGCGAAGTGAGAGACCGACGTTCCACTCGTCCGGTGCTGCGATCTTGCATGCATCGCTGCATTTACTACAGGACCTGCAAAGCTCGGGATCAACGTAAAAAGGTCCGGATTCAAGCTCGAGGGTGAACTCACCGGCGCGTCCTTTGCATCCGACCACACGGGTCAGTGTCTTAATCTCAACATGCTTATCCCTCGCCAATTCACCCATGAGCGGAGAAAGAGAGCACATAGCACAGTCTTCCGACAGCTTTTCGGGAGATATGACCTTACCGACCTTCACCATGTTTCCACCTATGGTCGGGCTCTTCTCGATCAGGCAGGTCTCGATCCCCATCTTTCCAAGGCTTCGAGCTGCGGTAATGCCAGCTATTCCTCCTCCTATCACGGCCACCTTCTTGACAACGGGGATACTCGGGGTTTCATATGGCTTCGCGTGCTGGATGGCATACACCGAGGAGCGTATGATGTCCAACGCCCTGCGTGTCGGATCCTCTGCGCTGATCCAGGCACATTGCTCTCGGACATTTGCGATGTCCACCATGTGAGGATTCAGACCGCTGTCCCTAGCGCAGGACCGGAATGTGTGCTCATGTATGTTAGGTGAGCAGGCAGCGATCACAATACGATCGAGTTTTTTCAATTTTATGCAGTTCTTGATCAGTTCCTGTCCTTCATCTGAACATAGGTACGGGACATCTTTTACCAATCCAACTTCTTCCCTTTGCAGCCCCTGCTTGATGCTGGAAATATCAATGGCATCGGATATATTGCCGCCGCAATGACATATAAAGACCCCGGTGGAGGATGGCCTCACGGACCGACCCCCAATATACCCATATTCTCCAGAAGAGGTTCGACTGGGACGGCATGCATGTCCAATCCAATGACATCGTAGGGATCAGCTCCCAACAAGAGCGCTACCAGCTCTGTCACATATAGGACTGGGATGTCCTTCTCCACGCCCAGGGTTTCCATAATGTTCTCCTGGTAGAGGTCCAGGTTCAAGGTGCATCCGGCACACTGGGTGATGATAACGTCTGGATTAACTTCGATTATGCCTGAGTATTTCCGCTTAAGAACTGATCTGGGATAGTCAGTGTTGCAGAGCGTATGGTGGAAGCCGACCCCACAGCACAGGAACCTATCCGGGTAATCAAGAGTACGACAACCAAATCCCTCAGCTATGTCATCAAGGACTCTTGGCCTCTCGAAGTTGCCAGATGCGACCTCGCGATAGAAGATATTAGAATAATGACAACCATGGTGAGTGACCGCCCTCACCCCTTTCATCGAGTGGACAGACCTTGCAAGGAGATGATTGAGCCTCTCGCGCAGGATCTCCGAGACGTGATTGATTGAAACCTGTCCTTGATATTCGATACCAGCTTCCCTGAGAGCTGCAATGGCCCTATCTCCAACGGGTGTTTCCTCATCAAGGAGACCCTTGCAGCTTTTCAGGTTGGCATAGCATGTCGGGCAAGTGCAAATCATGTTGGTCTTGTCTGAGTGGGACACCAATGAGAAATTCCTCGCGTTCAGGGCGACATTGGTCAACAAAGGTATCACTCCAATATGATATCCGCATCCAGTGCATGACGATTGTCGGGGATCGTCAGCGAAATTGGCACCGATTCTCTCTAATATGTAGCGGAGAGCCCGTTCAATGCCCGGATACCAGCTGCCAGCCTGGCAGCTCTTGAAAAGGTAGAAATCATCTCCAGGTATGTTCTTCCCCACCGTACCGTACATATCGTATCGCCCCTATCGAAAACCGGTCTTCTCAAGCAGGATCCTCACCTCGATCAGGGCGTCTTTGGGTAGCGGGGTCGCACGAGCTGTATCACCTGCGTAACCCAGTCGCTCCTTTCGCTTTGAATTGTCAAAGCACCTTTCCCTTGTACGACCCCCCAGATTCTCAAGTGGAAGGAGCAAGGTCGAAGGCAGTATGGTCTCTCCAGTTTCGTAGAGGTTCTTCTTCAGCGACGCTTCGATCTGCCTTATTTCATTATTCAGGGGCATCCTCTGCAACGACTGGCTCCTTAGCGCGAGTATGGCGTTTGCCACGCTGTTATCCCTTGGACACCGTGCAGCACAAGAGAAGCACTGACCGCATCTCCATATCTCGTTGCCAGCGACGAGATTCTCTACCTCTCCCATCATCAAACGTCGCATGATGTCTCGGGGGGTAAAATCCTCATAGATCAATGCGGCAGGACAGCTGGCAGAGCACCTTCCGCATTGAATGCATTTCTGAAATCCGCTATATGAGTCGATTTTCATATCATCCAATTTAGATGATATCCTATCATGATCCTGCATTCTGCAATATGTCATTAGCTCAAACCCCCCATTTCAAGCTAGATCTCTGCTGAGGCGATTCTACCTTCCTTATGGTATTCTACACTTGAGAAAATAAGTCTTGTGGGTTTGAATAATGGGAAAATCCGCACTATTCACCCATCCTCCATTATCCTGAAAACTCCTTTTTGACCCTGAATAGTCACGAACTAAGATCATTTTTTTTAGAATAGTTCATCAACCTTCAAGGAAAATGAAGAAAAAGTGGGAGGGGGCGACTCCCTAACTCAAACGATGGGACCCCGTCCATGTTCATTCTTCGGGTGTGTCTCCAGAGTACTGGTGAGCCCACTCGTATTGCCAGGACCACTCATTCTGGTTCTGCACCTGGTCTCCGCCTAGGGTCTCTATATCTCCTTCACATCCGTTTTGGTTGCTGTTCTGATACTGGTATGACCACTGGTACTGATTCTGTGCCATATCGCCATCGCCGCAGAGTTCTTGGTTCTCGCAGCAACTCCCGTCGCGAAGTTGATCCTTTGTCATATTCTGATTTTGATCACAATCACCGCTCCCTTGAGCCATCATTTGGCCGTCCGAGAGTGCTGACGTGGAGGAAACCCCGTCCGCAGACACCACGGAAACACCGATGATGCCGATGACGGCAACGATCCCCAATATGGCGAGGATCTTGGTGGTAATGCTTGTCATTTGTGCACCTCCATCGACGCGGTTCTCCCGCATCACTGTCTCTCTCGAGTGTGTGAAAAAGCCCTTGAATGTTCCCTTGAAATGGATGAAAAGCATTTCATCAGGGTGAAATAAGGTATTGAAAAGTACATCAATGAATTGATATGTGCAAATTATTCTTTGAGCCCGGGTCAATCACGATCGATGTCAATTCGCACCTTGTTGGTCATTCCGTGCCTCTCTTTCACGATGAGGCCCTTTTCCTCAAGACGGTCAAGGACCCGGGTGACCTTCGCATTAGACATCTTCGTTTTCTCGATCAGATCCTTCTGCAGCGATTCTCCCCCCGCATCCCTCAAAGCGAGGAACATTCGTCTCTCATCACCATCGAGCAAGCGAAGAACAAGCCCTTCTACCTCTCCCCCTTCGGATGAATCTCCTTTGGAATCGGACCTAACCTCAATTGTATCTGATGTAGCAGTAGGAATGGCATCCTCTCTGACCCTCTCAAGCCCGGTGGAGCTTATTCGATGGTTTTCGCCAAGGGTGGCGTAGGTTACCCCTAACCCCAGCAGAAATGCTCCTGCAATTCCAAGGATGATGTTCTCCAGGCCATACCAGATGTAGCTGTCACCTCCACCCTGATGTCCTCCGCCCACCTGGTAGAATATCAGGGATACAGCGATCATTATGATTCCTGATAGAATGGCGATCGTGGAGATGATAGTCCGCTTGCGAGGTCCTTTCTTCGTCATTGTACCTACCGAATATGAGGGATCGGCCTTTTCAGATTTGCGGGGCAACTCTCAGAATTGGATATCTCCTCTCTTGATCAGATGTCCCTTCCTTTTATTGAATAATCTTTGACACCAAGGGCGGAGGCGATATTCTTGAGCACCTTTACCTCGTCCTTGCTGATGACCTCACCACCTATTCCCATGAATTCGTCGGTGAGAAATGCATTGGCCACCTCCTCCCCGATGAATAGCAGCCATCGTTTGAATCCCTCTGTCTCCCCCTGATCGGAATTCCCAGCAAGTATTGATGACGCATTCTCGCATAGTTTGACGGTCCCTTCATGATAGCTTGCCCTTCTTTTGCGAAGGCTGCGATGCCCATCTTCTTTTTTCCTTTCGGATTCCGCGAATGGGGTTATCTCTTTAACAAGCTGGTTGCCGATGAAGTTACCGGTCATGTCAGCGATGGCGTCCTTCATGGCCCTCATCTCCCTTCGTCCTCCGAACAACCTGGTTGTGCTGGCTATCATCACCGAATGCCCGATCCTGCTTGGGAGACTCGCAAGCAATTGCCAGTCTGCATCGCTAAAATCCTTCCTTCCACTCAAATGGTCACCTCCTCCGTGTCATCGAAGGGAATGACCTCCGCAACCCTCCCCTTGTACTGGGTCATGTACAGATTGTAGTAGAATCCCCTTCTATCCATGAGCTCCTCGTGAGTTCCCCGCTCCACGATCTCTCCTTCATTAATGACAAGTATCTGGTCAGCATCTTTAATGGTGCTCAGTCGATGGGCTATGACAAAACTGGTCTTTCCCTCCTGCAAGTTATCAAGGGCCTCCTGGATAGCCTTCTCGGTTCTGGTGTCAACATTGCTCGTGGCCTCGTCCAAGATTAGCATTCGGGGGTTGGCCACCATGGCACGGGCGATGGTGAGTAGCTGCCTTTGACCCTGGCTGAGATTATTCCCTCTTTCACTCAGGACCGTTTCATAACCCTGTGGCAAACGGGTTATGAACTCGTGGCAGTTTGCTTTCTTGGCGGCCTCTATGCATTCCTCGTCAGTAGCCCCTTCCCTTGCATATTTGAGGTTTTTCATCACAGTGTCCGAGAACAGGAAAGCCTCTTGCAGCACGACTCCGACCTGCTTCCGTAGGCTCTCCTGAGTCACGTCGTATACGCTCTGTCCATCGATGACTATCGTTCCGCTATCGATGTCATAGTACCTGGTGAGGATATTGATGATAGTGCTTTTACCCGCCCCCGTGGGACCGCAGAGACCGATCATCTGGCCCGGCTTCGCCTCGAAGGTGTTCTTCTTCAGGACTTTCCTCCCAGGAATATAAGAGAAGTCAACCTCCTCGAAGACCACATGTCCCTCGACAGGTTTCATTGGCAAGGCGCTTGGCCTGTCAACTATCTGGGGCTTCTCATCAATGATCTTGAAAACCCTACTCGCTCCAGTTGCTGCCGAGATTATGTAGTTGTAGTTGGCAAATATGCTTATCAGAGGGAAGATGAAGAGGAGCGTGAGCGAAAGGAAGCTGGACAGGGTGCCAACGCTCACTATATCCCTTAACACGAAGACCGAACCGATAAGGCCGACTATGGCAAGGTCCAGATAGGTGCTCATCACGGTCAAGGGGTTTATCACTAGAGACAGTATCTGGGCCTTGGCCCCGCTGTTCCTAGCTCTCACACTCGCATCTTCCAAAGAATCTGCTGCGTGCTTCTGCTGCCTGTAGGCGATGACTGTCCTTTCCCCATCCAGGGTTTCCTCCATTATTCCATTGAGATCGGCCAAATTATCCTGCAGAGCAGCGAATGCTGGACCCGCGAATTTGCTGAGGAACCAGACCAGACCCAGGATCAGAGGAATAACCAATAATGCTATGATGGCGAGTTCCCAGCTGAGGAACACCATGGATATGACCGAGATCACCAGCATGAAAGCCCCAAGTATCAGTGTTCCGATCGGCGCCTGGTAAAGGACAGAGACGGTATCCATATCGTTGGTGATCCTGCTCATCAGCTCTCCTATGGGCTGCCTGTCGAAGAAGTTCAACGATAGTGTCTGAATGTGGTCAAACAGCTCCTTCCTTAGTTGGTAGAGAGCCGTCTGAGTTATGTCCGCCAACCACCTATAGGCTATGAAAAGCGTAATGAATGACACGAAGGCGGCTATCAACATGTAAAGGGCGGTGGTTAGGAGTGCATCCTTGTCCATCACCGTGGTAAGATTCTCGATCGCCTCTCCCAGAAGAACGGAGATCGAGAGGAACGATAACGCCCCTATGAAGAAGAGTACTACCACGCCAGCAAGCTTGGTCTTCTTTATCGTTAGATATCTGAGTAATCTGACCATAGTCTCCAGCCTTGAGACGCTGGCCTCTTCATGACCATTTGTTCCAGTGATATCGCGGGTCATGTCAGATCACTCCTTCTCAGCCCCCCTAACTGGGATTCGAATATTTCGCGGTAAAGCGGGCTTGAGGTCATGAGTTCGGTGTGGCTTCCAAAAGCCACCATCTCACCGCCGTCCAGAAGAACGATCTTATCGGCGTTGAGTACCGTGCTTATCCGTTGGGCGACCACCAGCTTGGTGGTCCCCTTCAACAGCTCATCCATCGCCTCCTGGATTCGTGTCTCGGTGGCGACATCCACAGCACTGGTGCTATCATCAAGTATCAGTATACGAGGCTTGACAGTGATCGCCCTAGCAATCGATATTCTCTGTCTCTGTCCTCCAGAGAAATTGGCGCCTCTCCTAGCGACCCTTGCTTCATAGCTCTCTGGTATCGCCGAGATGAAGCCATCGGCGTCTGCGGCCCTTGCCGCCTCTATGATCTCATCGTATGTCGCCTCTGGCTTGCCGAAAGAGATGTTGCCCTTGGCGGTTCCGCTGAAAAGGACTGCCTCCTGAAGTGCGATTCCCACGATCTCCCTCAGTCTCTCCTGGGACATATCGCGTACGTCAATACCATCTATCGTGACCTTCCCCTCGGTCACATCGTAGAACCTGGGGATGAGGTTGACAAGGGTGGATTTGCCAGCGCCTGTAGCGCCTAGGAACGCAACGGTCTGTCCAGGTTCGGCAACCAGATTGATGTTTCTGATAGATTCTCTGCCATTTACACCCTCATAGCTGAAGGAGACATTATCGAAGACGATCCTCCCCTTGATATCGGATGGGTCAACTGGTCTTGGTCTGGGCGGATCTTTGATGTCGGGTTGGGAATCAATGAGCTCACCCAGTCTTGCAGCCGAGGCTTCCGCAGAGGTGATCTGAGGAAGCACGATTGAGAGTATCCAAAGCTGGGCCAGTATTATGAAGAAGTACTGGCTGAACGCTATCAACTCTCCCACGTTGGTGGGTCCGCCATCGATGATCTCAACGCCGCCAAACCACACCACCATGGCTGTGGCTACACCCAATATCATGAAGACGGATGGTATTATCAGTGCCACCGAGCGAAGGGGTTTCATGGACGTACCCTTGAGCGCCTCATTAGCACTGTCGAACCTCTTCGATTCGTATTCCTCTCTGACGAAGGTCTTCACCACTCTGATGCCTGCTAGATCCTCCTGGAGAATGTCGTTTAGGTCGTCCGTCCTCTCCTGCCTTACCTTGTATTGCTTCTGCAGGAGATATGCAATGCCGCCGAGTATCAGCCCCCCAGTGGGAATGACGAATAGGAATATCCAGACAAGACTGGGGCTGTTGTACCAAACAAGGATCACCGCAATAATTATCTGGAAACCGGCCGCCAGTAAGAATCTCACTGAGAGCTGCACAGCCAGGTTGATCTGGTAGATATCGTTGGTCAGGCGAACCATCAGCTCTCCAGTTGGGTATTCATCCAGGTTCTTGAATGAGAATCTCTGGACCTTTCGATACATCCTGGTCCTCAGGTAGTTGGCGGTACCCTCGGCGAACAGGATCGCAAAGACCAGATTTAGCATGGTGAATGTGCCTGAAATGAAGGCGAATAGTATCATTAGAAGAGCACTGTCCAGGACCGCATTCAGATCTCCCTCTACGATCCCGTAGTTGATGATGTTGGATATTTGAGCCGGCACCAGCATGAGGAAAATTCCAGCAAGAAGAACGAATATTTGGGAGATGACAAGGGATTTCCACGCCTTACGGTAGATACCCATCATCCTCAGCAGCGCCGGAAAGAAAGCCACTTCTATCCTCCCCCAGGATGTCCCTTGCTTCTTTCTCTCATGAGGGAGAGCATCCTGATCCATAAGGGCATACTCTGGAGTTCATAAAATAATTATCGACAGAATTGGATATTGTGATTAGAACATCAGAGCTCGCAATCGCCGCAATCTTGGAGGGCGCAAATCTCGTTGTCCACTCGCCACCGAAGGGCCCACCGCTTGATATCCTTGATTATGTCGATGGCTTCCATTCCGCACTCTGTGAGTGAGTACTCTGCTTTGATCGGAAATGTAGATGAATCGACATTCTTGTTGATCAAGCCCTCGTCCTCCAGTTCCTTGAGGCGAATGCTCAGGACCTTGGGGGTGATATCATTTAGACAAATCTTCAGTTCGGAGAATCTTCGTGAACCGCCTCCTTTGTATAGTTCGAGGAGAATCAGCAGAGCCCATTTTCTCCCGAGATACTCGACGGTCCGCTGTACGGTGCACCCATGGTTCATGATATCGTCGAAGAAACCTACCACTATTAATAGCTTAGTATACATTGTATATCTAATATCTTTATGATACAATGGAGGAATAAGATGTTCTGTTTCCAGTGCGAGGAGACCCTCAACGGTCAGGGTTGCACGAAGCGAGGAATCTGCGGCAAGCCATCGGAAGTTGCAGAGCTTCAGGATCTGCTGATCAATATAATGAAGGGTATGGCATATAAGGCTGAGATATCCAATCTAAATTTCGATCTTGGAAAGGTGGATGCCTTCATAATCGACAGCCTTTTCTCGACCATTACCAATGTGAACTTCGACCCAACGCACTTCCAAGAATCTGTGACTCAAGCTCTAGCACTTAGGGATTCGATAGACGTGGATGATACTGATTCATTACCAGAAGCCTGCACTTGGGTCCCCAGCGGTCCTGAGGACATCCAGGCAAAAGCAAGGGAGGTCGGAGTACTTTCCACCGACAACGTTGATGTCCGCTCTCTCAGAGAGCTGCTGATATATGGGCTCAAAGGGATTGCAGCCTACTACCATCATGCCTCAGTCCTCGGCTATGAGGACTCCGAGGTCACTGACTTCATCAGACGGGCACTTGCCTCCACTCTCAAGGAGTTGACCGTAGACGAGATGACCGCCCTGGTGCTCGAGTGTGGCACGATAGGCGTCAGGACAATGGCCCTTCTCGACAAGGCAAATACTTCCACCTATGGTAATCCCGAGATAACCAACGTTGATATTGGAACTAGAGGCCGACAGGGAATACTGATCAGCGGTCACGATCTTTTAGACCTTGAAGAGCTGCTGAAGCAGACAGAAGGTCAAGGGATCGACATTTACACCCATGGTGAAATGCTTCCAGCGAACGCCTATCCTGAGTTGAAGAGGTACGAACACTTGGTGGGTAACTACGGAGGTTCTTGGTGGCGGCAGAAGGAGGAGTTCGAGAGCTTCAACGGTCCCGTACTCATGACCACCAACTGCCTGGTTCCCCCTAAGGATTCGTACAAGGACCGGGTGTACACCACCAGCATCGTGGGCTACCCTGGGCTGAAACATATCCCAGGAAAGACAGGGAAGGAAAAGGACTTCTCAGTTATCATCGAGCACGCCAAGTCATGTGACCCGCCTCAACAGATCGAATCTGGGAAATTGATAATCGGTCTCGCTCACAAGACGGTGATCGACATGGCCGGGGACGTTCTTGAACTCGTTAGTCAGGGCAAGATCAAAAGGTTCGTCGTGATGGCCGGTTGTGACGGTAGGCACAAGGACCGGGATTACTACACCAAGTTCGCGGAGGCTTTGCCATCGGATACCATCATATGCACTGCGGGTTGTGCGAAGTACCGTTACAACAAGCTTCCACTGGGAGATATAGAGGGTGTTCCGAGAGTGCTGGACGCTGGACAGTGCAATGATTCCTACTCCTTGGTGGCCATTGCTATGGCGCTGGCTGAGGCATTGGATGTAGGGATAAACGACCTTCCGATATCCTATAACATCGCCTGGTACGAACAGAAGGCTGTCCTGGTTCTCCTCGCCCTGCTGAGCCTGGGCGTGAAGGATATAACCTTGGGGCCCAACCTTCCAGCGTTTGTTTCCCCCAATGTTCTTAATGTCCTTGTCGACAAGTTCAATATCCGGAAGAACACCTCTGTGGATGAGGATCTACCATTGCTAGTCCCTGAGGTATAGGGGTAGAAATGAAGAGGAGCATAATCAGCATCGATGAGGACCTCTGTGATGGCTGCGGCCAATGCGCAGATGCCTGTCCCGAGGGTGCCATACAGATAATCGACGGGAAGGCCCGTTTGGTGAGTGGGATATTCTGTGATGGCCTGGGGGCATGCATCGGTGACTGCCCGACTGGGGCGATATCCATAAAGGAAAGGGAAGCAGAGGTTTACGATGAGCGCAGGGTGATGGAGAACATCATCAAGAAGGGAGAGGGAACCATCAGGGCGCATCTCAAGCATCTGAAGGATCATGGGGAAACTGGTTACCTGAAGGAAGCCCTTGAATTCCTGGAAGAAAAAGGAATTGATGTGGATTTCGAAGGCTTAAAGAAACCCCAAGCGAAAATACCCATGGTTTCATCAGAGTTTCCGGGTGGGGGAAAAGCGAGCTCGTTAATAGTTACGGAGGGGTCAGAGCTCAGTCACTGGCCGGTCCAGATGCATCTTATCTCCCCTACCGCCCCACAGTACAGGGATGCTGATCTCGTCCTTGCAGCGGACTGTGTGGCATTCGCCAGCGGGAGGTTCCATCAAGATTTCCTGAAGGGGAAGAGCCTCGCCATAGCCTGTCCAAAGCTTGACTCTGGTCTTGATCGATATCTTGAAAAGCTGGTATCACTCATCGACGAGGCCCGCGTAAGGACAATCACCGTGGTGACCATGGAGGTACCGTGCTGCCAGGGCCTTACCAGATTGGTGAAGGAGGCAATAGGAAGAGCAGAGAGGAAGGTGCCGTTGGAGCTCGTAGTGATCAGTACAGCTGGAGAGGTCTTGAAAAGGGAATGGATCAACCTGAGCTAACTTCATCAGACGACTGAAAGCACCTGGGATAGCAAGTTCTAACCAAGGCTACCTATCTCTAATCCTCTCACAGTCTTCCTGAATGCGGAACTCTCCCTAGTGAGACGATCGATGTTGTTGAAGGTGATCCTCTCAAGAGTGGGTAGCTTGTCTGGAAAGACCCTCTCAAGTTCCTTGATCAAGTAATCATGAACACAACCAGAGCGCCTCAGGAACTCCACCTCCCAGTTCTCCACTAGGTTCATGATCCCCTCCCTTCCTGCGGTACTGAATGTCTCCGCCAACACCGAGGTGACGACAGTGTTCGGTGAGATCACACAGATCTCTGCTTCCCTGACCGCATAAGCATTACCATTGAACGAGACAGCGACACCTCCACCATCTCGCACAAGCTGAAGTGCCTGTACATCTGTTATACTGTCCCCAAGGTACATGGTGCTCTCGAGCCCAATTCCGGTAGAACGCTGTATTTCAAGAATGGAATTAGCCTTCTCATCCCCTCCCACTGGATTCACCTCGAGTATAAGCTGGTATGTTGAGAGGTCGGTCATCTCTTCCCAGAATAGCAGGTCCAACCTTTCTATGGTCTGCCTGCTCTTGTCGTCGAAGTCATCCAAGGAAATGGCTCTATCTGGTATCTCTATCATCGGAAGCCGGGTGATCTCTCTCGCATAGTTGCGAAGGATATCACGCTCCCAGTCAGACATCCTTGCCGAATCGATCCTCAATGTGGTACAGTAGGCATTCTCGAATGGAAATCCGATCGTCTCGCACACGGCGTTGACATAGTGCTCGTAACTCGTCGACACAATGAACGCGGGCATGAGCTCGTTCACGAAGCGCATGGTCTTCTCGGCACCGGGGACCATGAGTATGTTCTTGCGCGAGAACTCGATCATGTTGCGATCAGTGGCACCATATGCTTTCAGGAAGGGAAGGATCAGTCTGAGGGTATCCCCTGCTTTGTACCTTGGCTTTCGGATGATGTCCGCGAGCACGTCGTCGTATTTGCTAACAAGACTGAATAGACGATCCCCGTCCTCTATCAACTCGCAGGATATCTCGAAAGCGTTATCGTTCTTGGTGACCGGTCCCTCCCCGTCGGTGATGAACTGCCTACCCTCATACCCTATGATCTCCCCGATATCATCGTAATCCATTTATCCCACCATGCTACCTGGATATTTCCTCATCAACCTCTTTGGTAAGGTCGTATGCCTCATCTAGATGAACACCTTCCACGTAAAGTCTCTGGTCCCTTATGAATACCTTCCCATCAGCAAAGAGCTTGATGGATTGGGCGAGCAGGGGAAGTTCCCTCATCTCTCCATCAGTCCTGATCCTCTTGAAGAGGGGCTCTGTTTCCCCCTCCTCACTGATGATGTCCTTCAGGGACCTGGTCCTGAGTTTATTTTCCATCTGTTCCCACAAGGGCAGGTACTCATCCGTCCTCAAAGAGAACGAGCAGTAGGTCAGGGCGGGCCCCTCGTCCCATTCCGGGGTCGTGAGGTGGATCATCGCTCCCTGTTTCTCAGCCTTCTGCTCTATCAGCTGCCAAATGACCTCCTGCCAGGTTCCTTTCGGACCTCCAGGTAGCGCCGGGTGCAGGTTGATGAGGTCGAACTCCTGGCAGGATTCATCATCTACCCAGAGCATGTATCCTGCCAGAATCCCGAGGTCGAATGGATGACTGGAGAGAAGTTTCCTCATCTCTCTACCGTATTCAATTCTCCATCGCTCCTTGTCCTCCTTTTTGAGGGCAGGCTCGAATTTCTTCCAGGAAAGAGTGACGATTGGAATTCCATAGGCGTGAATAAGTTCGAAGAACTCCTCTCTTTCCTTGAAGTCCTTCTGTTCCGGCTCTTCCCCCTCTTCCCAGTTGCTGAAGACGAACTCGATGGAGATTTCGAAGAAACCCTCCTCCTTTCGTTTAGTGACGGTCTTAAGAAGTTCCCTGGCCGCCTCATCCCTTCCCGTGGAGAACCATCCGATCCTCAGCATTTCCCCGTCTCCCTTTCAAACGATTCCAGAAATTCCTGATCGGGATAACCGTCCCTTCCATAATCAGATATGCTCCTGGCAGATGCCAGGGCGGCGAATTTACCGCACATCTCAAGCTCCCAGCCCTTGAGCATACCGGCTAGCATGGCAGCCGCGAAAACATCACCTGCCCCTGTCTTGTCCACGACCTCAGTCTTCACCGCAGGGATTTCGATCATCGTACCCTTGGTCACGATGATGGCGCCCTCCGCCCCCTTGGTGCAGACAACGATATCTGGTCCCATCTTCAGGAGCTTCTTGGCCCCCTTAATAGGATCGGTCCCGGTCAGCATCTTTATCTCATGGTCGCTTGGGAAGATGATGTCCGCTCTCTCAATGAGGGGTTTGATCACTTTCAAACCTTTCCTGGCGTAGATCTCACCCGGATCCAAGGAAACCATCACCCTGGGTTCAAGATCCTTGGCAATCCTCATCTGGGCTCTCATTGACCTTTCACCCACGAATGAGGTTAGGTGGACGACCTTGAATTTTCTCAAGTATTCCAGATCACAGGGGGCGGTGATATACATGTCATTGGCGTTGGGAAGGACCAGCAGACTCCTTTCACCATCACTAATGATCGATATGCATAGACCAGTCCCATTTGCCCTTCTTATCTTGGTGGCGTCTAGGTACTTGAGATTTTTTATTATGAAATCGCCATAAGCATCTTTACCCACCATCCCAAGCAACCCTGTTCGAAAACCCATTCGGCTAAGGGCGCACACGGTGTTCGCGGCAGAACCTCCCCCGCTCTGGCTTACCATCTTACCCTTTGTTCTAACGATTTCAAGCAAATTCGAGAAATCTTCGGAGGTGCCAAAGACCTCTCTACCTGGTCGCAGTCTGAGATCCAGTAGTTCAGACTTGTCCACCTCGAATATCAGGTCAACATTGAGCGATCCTATTCCCGCGGCATCCATCAATCCTAGAAATTACTTCCGTCCAAAAATAAGTTGGCCCATGTCAGTGTTCGAAGCAGTCGATGAAAATCATTTATACAAATGCCTCAATTATATTCCTTGCCCATGGCGGATCTGACATATGCTTTGGAGTTCATCGGGGGAGCAATTATTTCCATAATTGTCATCTCCAATCCCATCTCCACCTCGGCGGTATTCATTGCCCTGACCCAGGGCATGACCCAGGATGAGAAGATCCGCATTGTGAAGAAGTCTGTCACCTACTCAACGGGCATCCTTCTTTTCTTCGCTCTGACCGGTTTCCTGATCTTTACGATATTTGGGTTCAGCATAGGTGCCTTCAGGATCGCAGGCGGTGTCCTGTTGTTCAGCACTGCGGTATACATGCTCAACCCTAAACCTAGCAGTGTGGCCGCCGATGAGACCTCTCGCGATATTGCGCTGATACCGCTTGCCATCCCATTCACAGCGGGTCCAGGAACGATTGTGACCGTGGTTGTGTTGATGTCGGAAGCCCAGAACCTGGTGGACGTCATCGACCCGGTAACCGGGATTCTGGCCATGATCGGTGTGATTATCGGCATCATGGTGACCATCATTGTATCGTACTTCATGATGGCCCGCTCCGACAAGATTGACGCGGCTCTCAAGGAAGGTGGACGCAACGTTGTGACCCGACTCATGGGCCTGTTGGTAATGGCGATAGCGATTCAATTCATAATCAACGGGATCAAGGACATTCTCCCCGAGTTCATCGAGATCGTGAATAACGCGGCTATCTTGCCTCTCTTCTGAGGGCCGCATGGATGAACCCGAAATCTAGGGGGCTTGTGAATTCCTAATCTCAGGGTTGACTGGTCACTTGCCATTGTGCTGATGGTAGGACGCTCGAAAAAGGGTTCTCAGAGGACTTAAGAAAGAGAAAATATGGAAAAAAGATGTTTGTCCGGCCCTGCGGGCCGGTTGGATGGCGATCACTTCCTCATCAACAAGACCACAGCGGCGATCACTATCACCACGATCACGATGATGATGATGGCCATGATCTCAATGGAGAGTCCACCATCACCACCTGCCTCCGAAATCTCGAAGTTGGCGGAGCTCATGCCGAAGACCTCGGGATCGTCAATGGCGACGATCTTGATCTTGAAGTCCTCTCCGGTGGCTTGACCCTCGCTGATGTTCCAGCTGAAACTACCATCGTTCGCGGTGGTAGCGGAAATTGTGGTGTTCAACGAACCGTCCTTGTACAGCTCGATCTTCACGTTCTCCACATCTCCGGTCGAGTTCCAGGTGATGTTGTGTATATCACCCTTCACCCAGTTCTCACCGCCATCTGGCGAGGTAACGGTGATGGTGGGCGGAATTATCGCATCGAAGCTGGCGTTGGCTGAATTCACGGTGTACCCGAAGGTGAACAGGCACTCAACAGTGTAACTGCCCGCAACAGACGGTACATATTCGATGCTTGCCACACCACTGGCGTTGGTCGTCGCTTCCCCTATCTTATCGTCACCGATCCAGAAAGTGATGTTCTGACCGCCGATGGGGGTCTGATCGCTGATGGTGGCGCTGATCTCCACAGAATCGCCAACGGCGATCTCGCTCTCGCTCGCTTCCGCTTCGATGTCAACTACCCAGTTGAGAACGATGTCTGAAACCCCTTTTATTTTGAAGGATTTACTGGGCAGATCGCCCTCGAGCTTCAGAGGCGGGTACATGTCGGTAAGAGGTTCTTCGTCGAACATGTTCGCCACTATGATGTCATCATTCTCGTCCACTTCATCGAAGGTAAGAGTCTTGTTGAATCCATCTGCAGCGTACACGGTGATGGTGTAGTTCAGACCAGTGGCGTACTCGTGAGCTCCTATTGACTCGGGATCGTCAACGTAACCACATAGCCTCCATAGCGGAATGCCTGAGTAGTTACCGTAAACCTCATTGTGGCAGGCTGCTCCACTATCGAAGGTTGCGCGGTCCATCTCCATCCTGAAAGCTCCTGTCAGGTTGAGCTGATAATCGACCACGCCCTGCAGAATGGTCATCGATGAAACCATCTTCGCCCATAAGTGTCCATCGGTCAGGGGGTCATCCTCGCCTATCAGGACGATTCTGGGCACTTCATCCTCATCCATGGGCACTCCATTCATGTCGTAGGCAAGTACCATCTCCACGGAATCATTCCAAAGTATCTGGTCGTAGGTGTATGTCAAATTGTAGTAACCATCTCTTGATTTGACCAACATCCCTTGACCCTCAGAAATCCCTCCAACGGCTTCCAGAAGATAGGTAACGTTTACACCGGTGTATGTGAATGGCCCTTCAATCGTACCTGATGATTTCTCGAAACTACCGTTAGCAGTATATGCAGTCATGTTCCTGATCATGAGGTCGCTGTACACAATGGACCAAGAATCATTCGTAAGAGTAACATTCCAGTTCGCTGTGTTTACAGTGATTGTCTGGACATACTTCGCCCACCTCTTACTTGCAGAGCTTGCCACCTCGTCCAGTGTTGTTGTCGCCGCACTATCGTTATTGTCATAAATCTCATCGTCGGGAAGGAATGCAATCAGAAGACCACTTGTCCAGGTTGGGACAAGGTCGCCCTCAAACTCGTATGCGAGTATCATATCTCCCTGGGTAGACGGATCGGGCCAAATATCGTACACATTGTTGTAGGAATATGTGGTGTTCCAATCATCCGAGGAAGTCACGGTTATGGTGTCACCGGGCTCCATTCCACCAACAAGTTCGACAAGGTCCGAGACCAAAACGCCGGTGTAGTTGCCCTCTCCGCCCCAGCCGACGCTCTTCTCGTACATGCTCTTTCCTGAGACCGCGGTCATTGCTTGAAGCTCGCTAAGGCTCAGTGTTTCTGTACCAGTCTTCCCGATTATGTTAACCTCCACTGTGGTATCAGCAGCTACCGAAGTATTAGATAAGAAAGCTACTCCCAACACGGAGAACATGGAGAAGACTACTAGAAATGTCAGAATCTTTGTAAGATTCATGGCTATCCTCCTAAGGGTTCAGAACTCGATATGAATATAAAAACATAACGATTTTCGTAATCTAGTCACCATCACTATCTACGAATAGCAAAGGACCTCGATGTATGCCACGTATTTGACAAATCTTGCGCCCGCCGACAGGTATACGTTACCGCCCTGTCCCTTACAAGAGGTCGCAAGGCAATCCTCGTTACTATAGCCCTCGTCTTCAGGAAGGAAGGCGGTACGGAAACCCTCATCCCACTCGGGGGGCATCTCCCCCTCGAAGCTGTATGCCAGTATGAATGGGCCCTGAATCGAGAGCCAGGTGGAATTCGGATAGACGTTTCCGTAGCAGAAATCCTGGTAGTATCCATCAATGCTCTTCACACGGAGCGTGTCGTTCACATTCATTCCACCAACGAGTTCTATTAGGTCCGCGATCAGCACGCCAGTGTAGTTACCTTTGTCTCTCCAGTTGCCGAAATTGTTCTCGTAAGAACTGTATCCTTCAACCGGGGTCATGGCGAGCAGGTCGCTCAGGTTCACGGTCACGCTACCATCGGGTCCGGAGATCAATATGGTCAGAGATTCTGGCTGCACCGGCTCGACCTCTACCACTTCCCAATTGATCGAAGTTGGTGTCACCGTGAATACCAGGAAATGATAGAAACCACCATCATCCAGTGGAACGTAGAGGTTGCCCCCCGCACCACCGCTGATGAAGTAATCGGTTCCGTTCCTGAAGGTGTGATTGAACATGTGGACATGTCCATTCAATACGATTTCCACATCATACTCGTCGACGATCGACTGGAATTCCTGACAATCATTCGGATCGTCCAAATGGTGGTCCTCCCCCTCACGTGGATCGTAGGACGGAACGTGCGAGAAGATGATCGCCCTCATATCTGTCGACTGATCCAGCAGCTGTCTCAACCATGTGAACTGATCTTGAGTAATGTTCTGTGATGAAGAATCGATCGATATGAACCTGCAGTCGCCCCGATCGAAGTAGTAATCCCCTGTCTCAAAGTAATCGTAGAATATCGTATCGTTCGCCATCACATCGTGGTTGCCAGGGGTGACATGAAGATCGGCCTCGAGACCTTCAACATGGGAAACGAATGTGTCCAGCAACCCCTCGGTCGCTCTAGGGACCGTATCTCCAAGATGCAGAACGAATTCTATGCTGCGATTGTTCATTTCTTCGACAACCGCATCTAGCACCAGGTTGTTACCTTGAGAATCACCCATCACCGCGAAGGTGAATACCTGATCTCCCTTGGTGAGGACGAGGTTCTCGGCATTTCTCACCCAGCGCGATCCGGCTGAAAGGTAGACATGGCCGCCCTGTCCCTCGCAGGAGGTGTTCAGGCAGTCCTGATTGCTGTACTCCCCGTCATCAGGCATGAAGATGATCATGGGCCCCTCCTCCCATTCCGGAATCCGGGTCCCGTTGAACTCGTAGGCGAGGACCATATTGCCCTGGATTGATGGATCGGACCACTCGTTCATCACATTTCTCCAACAGTAGGTCTGGTTGTATCCGTCTGTGGCGTAAACAGTGACATTGTCTCCCTCGGATATTCCCCCTATGAGATCAACCAGGTCGGATACGTTAACCCCTCGATAGATACCGTGCCCTCTCCAGTTGCCGAAGAAGTTCTGGTAAGAGGAGAACGCCTCTATGGATTCCATGGAAAGGAGATCATTCATAGTGATGTCGACCTCACTTTCGGGATCACCTTCGACTGATAACGAGAAAACTGCATCACCTTCGTTTCCTTCGTTGGTCAGGTAGAGAAATGCTAGCGGTGAGATGATTACTAGAAGCACCACGATCAAGGCGGCTAGTGCCTTTCTATTGACCGCTTGTCCCCCAGCTTCAGGCATGGAATTTAAGTTAACCGATATGTATATTTATGCCTATCGCTTAACTTGGGAATGGGATGAAGGACCGCTTCTATTTCAGCACCAGGGACCTGGTCACCATCGCTATTCTGAGCGCGCTAGGAGGTGTGCTCAGCACGTACATAGGGTACCTTGGCAATCTTATCAACACCACTTTGGGTGTCCCATTCGGTGCTGGGCAGATCATGGCAGGCCTTCACATATTCTGGATGATTGTTGCCTATGCCATAATCCCCCGGTTCGGTACCGGCACCCTGGTGGGATTGCTGAAGGGAACCGTTGAGCTCTTCGCAGGAAGTGCCCACGGAGTCCCGATAGTCCTGGTGTCCCTGGTGGAGGGAATACTTGTCGACATGACATTCGCGGTCTTCAGAAAGCCGACAACTGTTTCGTTTGTGTGCGCAGGTGCGTTGGCATCAGCGAGCAATGTTTTCGTCTTTCAAGCGCTGTACTTCGCTTCTGTGCCCTTCACCTATATACTACTTATCGCGGCGATGGCTGCCATATCTGGAGCGGTCTTCGCTGGTTACTTTGGACAGGGGGCCTACCAGATACTGGTCGAATCCGGTATCGTGAAGGTCAAGGGTGAGAAACCGGTTTTCAAGAAACTCACAGTGCAGAAGGCTTTTACGATTGCTGTAGCGGTAGCTCTCATCGGCGGGGCGGTCATCTACTTTACCGTGGTTTACAAACCCTTCATGGATCCTCTGACTTGTGATGTGGACGGTAATGTGGAGAGCCCCTTCGTCTACCGACCGGCCGACTTCGCAGATTACGAGGTGACGATAACCGCGGAGCTCATCGGTGAGTACACATATGTCCCCCCAACTGAGTACACGGGGGTACCATTGCACATCATCCTTGAACGGGCAAATCCCAATAGTGGCGCATCCAACATAAAGGTCATAGCCTCAGATGGATACGAAGCGAGGTTCGATTACACAGACGTGATGGAAGATGTGAACCTCATCCTCATTCAGGAGGATGGCAGGTTACGCCTCATAGCCGGAGAATATGAAGGTCAGTACTGGGTGAAAAAGGTCTCCGAGATAAGGGTGTCGTAGGGGGTGGTTGCACATAATCGATATTAGGGATGTTTCCTTCAAGTTCTCGGGCTCCAGCGAACCGGTTCTGAAGGACATAAATCTCAGGATCGGTACCAGTGAGTTCATCACCCTCACCGGCCCCTCAGGTTGTGGCAAGTCGACGCTGTGCCTGCTGATGTGCGGTTTCCTTCCACAGGAGGGGGACGACTTCCAAGGCACCATTCATCTTGGTAGGCAGGACGTACGAGATCATTCTGTCTACCAGCTATCCAGATGGATCGGCATCGTGCAGCAGGATCCCGAGGCACAGCTCTGCACCCTGAGCGTCATGGATGAGGTGGCGTTTGGACCCGAGAATTTCCTCATGTCCGAAGGCGAGATCAACGATAAGGTGGAGTGGGCCTTGGATGTGGTGGGTGCGAAGCACCTTATAGGCCGAGAGACCACCAATCTTAGCGGTGGGGAGAAGCAGAGGCTGGCGATCGCTTCAATCCTTGCGCTGGAGCCCAAGGCAATAATCTTCGACGAACCGACTTCCCAGCTGGATCCAAAGGGCAGTGCCCAGATATTCTCTATCATCACCGAACTCCAGCGCAGGACCGACATGACAATCGTGGTGGTGGAGCACAAGCTACGGCAGATACTGCCCCTGTCATCCAGGGTGGTCGTGATGGACCAGGGAAGGATTCTGGTGGACACTCCCTCAGATCAGCTGAAGGAACATCGATCCATTCTCCAGAGCGTGGGGGTCAGGCTGCCGGGCCAAGATTGGATCTCCAGGCCTCCAAGGGAGGAGAACGGTCACGACGGTGAGATATTGAGGATCGAGGGTCTCCACATGGCTTACCCCGAGGGGAAGAAGGTGCTAAACGGCGTGGATCTCTCCATAAGGAAAGGAGAGAAGGTCGGGTTAATGGGGGACAACGGCTCTGGAAAGAGCACGCTCCTCCTCAACATCCTTGGACTTGAACAGCCCAAGTCAGGAAAGATCATTCTCGACGGGAAGGATGCCAACAGGATGAGCATGAAGGACCGGGCCAAGACGATCGGCTTCATCTTCCAGAACCCCAACCACCAAATATTCGAGTCCACCGTGATCAAGGAGGTCCTGTTCGCTACCGAGAATTTCGGCATGGATGCCACGGAGTCGGTCGAGAGGTCCAGGAAACTGCTGGAAAGCTGCAACATAGGTCAGTATGTGGAGAGGCACCCATACGGTCTCAGCTATGGTGAGAAGCGGAGGCTGAACCTTGCTTCCATATTCATCTACATGCCCAAACTTCTTCTGATGGACGAACCATTCATCGGGCAGGATCTGAACAACCTGAATCAGCTAATGTCCCTTACCGACGACTTCGCTCGAAATGGTGGAGGGGCAATTATGGTCCTCCACGAGCCGGAAATAGCGGAGATGTACTGCGACCGGCTTGTCTTCCTAAGAGACGGGAAGATCGTCGTAGATGAGCCAACCTCGAGAGCCTTCCACATCCTGAGGGAGATGGGCGAGATAGAGTACGTTCCGGAGGTGTTACCCAATGGCCCTCGTCCCTGAGATGGCATTCCGCAAGGAAGATTCCATAATTCATAGACTTCATCCCATCACCAAGTTAGTCTTTCTCGTATGTTTCTGCATACTCGTCCTCGTTCTGGCCAACCTTTTCTTCTCCCTCCTGTTCCTTGTCATCATATTGCTTCTCATCAAGTTGGCCAAGATACCCTTAAGGGTCTTCGCAAGGAGGGCCAGGTTCATCATAATGTTCACGATCGTCCTGTTCCTGCTTCAGGTGATCTTCGTGGATAACGGGCGGATCCTCTTCTGGCTGATACCTGAGCTGGCCCCGGGTGTAGGACCTTTTGTGCCAGTGACAACTCTTGGGGTGGAGAGAGGTGTCGTGATCGCGTGCCGTTTCCTGTGCATAATCGCATCTTCCTTCCTGTTCGTCGCCACCACCCATCCCAACGACTTCGCCTATGCGCTCATGCAGATCGGCCTTCCATACCGCTACGGCTTCACTTTGATCACGACGCTCCGCTTCCTCCCCTTGTTCGGCAGCGAGTTCAACGTGGTGAGGAGGGCCCAGATCGCCAGGGGTATGGATACGGCGGTGAGACCCAGGACCCTGATGCGCACCATCAAGCTCACCTTCCTCCCACTCTTGGTCTCCGGTATGTCCAAGGTTGATGCCCTCTCCATATCCATGGAGGGAAGGGGATTCGGGCTTCACAAGAAGAGGACCTTCGTCAGGACTCTGAAATTCACGGGTACCGATACAGCGATTACCATGATCATCATATTGACCACCGTGCTGCTGTCACTATGGACAATGCTTGTGAGCATACCGATCGAGTACCATCTATGAGCTGAGGCATATGAACACGCTGGAGAAGACCATGACTGATCTCCTGGGAAGGGGAATCGATGTCACGCACGTCTCAGAGATGCCCCTGAATGCTCCCGTCCTCGAGGTCTTAAGATTGACCAGCAGGAAGAATGCCGTTTACTTGATCAAGACCCCCGATAGGGAGCTGGTCCTCAAGGTCTTCGAGAACGATAGGTGGGAAAGAGAGCAAACCATCCTACTTTCATGCCAGTCCAGGGGAGTCCTGGCCCCCAAGCCCCTCCTCATGGGTGAGGGGTTCATCGTCATGGATTATCTAAAGGGTCCCAACCTCTGTGACCTGGTCAACGAGACACTGGACCCGGTCTATCCCAGGATGATCGCCAGGTGGCTGGCCGACTTTCATGGAAACCTTGGAGATGAGGAGGTAACCCTCGTCAAGTCTGATGCAAAGCTCCAGAACTTCATCCTGACCGAGCGAGGTGTGGCGGGACTGGACTTTGAGCTGGCCCATGAGGGGGACCCGTTAGAGGACCTGGGCGAGGTCTGTGCCCATATACTCAACACCGATCCCATGTTCATCGAGGAAAAGTATGCACTTTGCGACCAATTCCTCCGGTGCTACCTGTCGATCACCGATCACTCGTTGGAGGGCATCACTTACTGGGTGGTCTCGGCTCTCAAGGAGGCCGCTCACTTCAGGCCCGATCAGCGGGAGAGGCTAGAAAAGGAGATTGAGGAACTCGATAGAGGAGAGGTTTGGCCATTTTATCATCACGATCAGAAAAGGTGATCATCGGTCAGCGCGGCCTCTCCACCAACCGTGCAGGCCAGCGTCTTGATTCCAAGTGATCCGATCCTGGACCTGACCTCTTCGAGATCGTGAGTTCTCGTGTTGATGTAGACCGTGGCACCAGTGTCAATTGAGAAGTAGCACTTGACCCCCTCTTCGAACATCCTCTTGACCTCCAATATCACCCTCAGGGTGTCGGGTCTCCAGAGAATGAGCCTCTCATCACCAGTCATGGTAATTCCGTGGAGGAGCAGCGTGTCCCTTTCGGCCAGTTCTCCGATGCCATTCACATCGCCCCTGCCGATAGCCTGTTCCATCTCGTCCAGCACGGAGGGCATGTACTCCAGGCGTGCCTTGAAGAAGGGCGAGCTGGTGACCTCGCGGTGGGCGGTGTCCGTGAACTTCATCGCTGGGACCACCGCCACCAGCATGGCCATGTGCGAATCTGCAGGAGAAGATATCCTTCGCGAAAAGGAACTCTCATCGTCATGGCCGGCGTACCATCGGGAGAATCCCCCGGTCACAGCCCGGGAGGCGGAGCCCGCTCCTCTCCTTGCGAATCTTGAGATCTCTTCCAGGGTGAGATCAAGGCCCAACGCGTCCGAGCAGGCGAGGGCGAGGGCAGCGAACCCAGAGGAGCTTGCGCCCAGTCCGATGTTCGAGGGAAAGTCGTTGATGGATGCCATCCTCATCCCCTTATCGATGCCAGCCATCTCCCTTATGGGCTCCACAACTGCGAGTATCCTCTCCAATTCTCTCTCGCCCGCCGATTTTCCGTCAATTTCCGCGCAATCGGGCCATCTCCCAAAATCCACCGTGGTCCGGGTGCAGAGGGGGGCAGTGCAGACGGAAATGGAATCATGATAGGGCAGCCTGAGGACCTCGTCTTTCAGGCCATGATATTTTATCAGTCCCTGTATGGGGTGCGCGGTGGCGCTGGACTTCATGGTTCACCTCATATGTCGAACAGCACGGTCACCGAAGGCGTGTCCTTGTCGACATTAAGCATGTGGTATGTCACTGCCTTGATCTCGGTCTTTGGTCTGTGCTTCTTCAGATCGAGCTCCTCTCCCTTGGCCAGGCAGCTAAGGCCTTCCTCCGAGAAGGAGACGTCGAAGGAGGAGAGCACCACATGTTCAACATCATGGAGGTATAAGAGCTCGGAAAGAAGGTCGAACAGAAGCTCTTCCTTCTCGTCGCCCTCGATCTTCACCTCCACCTCTCCAATTGGCTGGATAGTAGAGACATCTACTATCTGATCGAACATAGCCAGTGCGGCGTTGGCGAAGCATTCCTCAAGCGTGTTTCCGTATGCTCTAACCAGAATGTCGGCGGTGTGGTCAAGAAGCTCGAATCTCATCGTTCTTGGATTGCATGACAGGATAAAAATTGTTGTGCAGCGGTTCGAAATTCGAATTTTCCAGGTAATCTACGCTTTAAAGCTCCCTTAG
Organism: Methanomassiliicoccales archaeon; assembly: GCA_013415695.1. NCBI lineage: Archaea > Methanobacteriati > Thermoplasmatota > Thermoplasmata > Methanomassiliicoccales > Methanomassiliicoccales archaeon. The sequence continues at coordinate 92,213 of JAAEEP010000002.1, forward strand.
AACACTCTGATTTTCAATAGTGTTATATTGCCGTTGTATATTCTCTCGGTACAATGCGAATCCTGATAATTGGGTGCGGTTCCATCGGCACTCAGATAGCAAGGGCCGTTGACGAGATGGAGGAGTTCGACAAGGTGTACATCACTGATCAAAGCCACATGTGCGCTGTCCACCTTCAAAGGATCCTTCGGAACGTGGAGTACGTCGAGCACGACGACGAAACGATGAACAATCTAGCCAAGGAACTTGACCTGGTGGTCGAGGCAGCCAGCCAGGCGGCGGCAAGACACTACGCCCCCTTTTTCTTGGGGCGCGGAGTCGATACCATGGTCATGAGTGTGGGGGTCTTTGCGGATGATGAACTCCGGGAGAGGTGCTTCAATCTTTCCAAGGAGAAGAACGCAAGACTCTACGTCCCATCAGGAGCGGTGTGCGGTACGGATGGTCTTCGAGCGGCATCGATAGGTCGCATCGATGAGGTCACGCTCATTACCAGGAAGGGCAGGAAGGGCATGTGCGAAGAGTCCAAGCTTAGGGAGAGAGGTGTTTCAATGGAGTCTCTCGCTGAGCCCTGTGTAATCTTCGAGGGAACGGCGAGAGAGGCTGCTCTTGCCTTTCCCAGGAACATGAACGTATCGGGCACGCTCAGCCTCCTTGGTGTAGGGTTTGACGACACCAGGGTGAAGATAATATGTGATCCAGATATTGAGAGCAACCAACATACTGTGATCGTGAAGGGAGAATTCGGTGAGTTGAGAGCCGAGACCAAGAATGTTCCTTCTCCAAAGACCCCATCCACGAGCTTTCTCGCAGCACTATCCGCGGTGGCGGCCATCAAGCGGATCGCGTCCAACATTTGGATAGGAATCTGAACAGGCTCCTTACTGTTATATTGGAGATAATGCCTTTATCGATTAAGTGATCCGATGAAGAGCAGGGTAGAGCGAATTTTCCAGCAGTTGGGTGAGGGGATAGATGCGGTCATATTCATGAACGCAACCGAACCCAATATCGATCTCTCATTCTTCTACATCACGGGGGCGGAGTCAGGGATCTTCGAGGGCTGTTCATCCATAATCTGGCCCGATGGTAGAATGGAACTGATAGTCAGTGAGCTGGAGGAGACGAGCTCCCGGAGGGTGAGTGCAGAGATCAAGACCTTCAAGACCACCGAGCAGAGGGCGGAGCTATTGAAAGAGTCCCTGAATGGCGTGAAGACGCTCGGAATTAACGGTGCCGCTCTCACCTATGGCAATCTCAAGAAGCTCAAGGAGACCGTGCCTGATTTCACCGAGGTGGATATAAGCAAGACGGTGGAGATGGTCAGGATGATAAAGGACGAGGAAGAGGTTGAGCGCATCAGGAAGGCCTGTCAGATCGCTTCTAGGGTGGCTGATGACATTCCCAATTTTCTCAAGGAAGGGATGCGCGAGAGTGAGGTCGGGGCCGAGATTTCGTACCGAATGCAGAGACTCGGGGCCAGCGGTCCAAGCTTTGATATGATCGCTGCGTTCGGTGAGAACTCGGCGGAACCCCACTACCTTGCAGGAGACCGCCCTCTGAATAGGGGGGAGGTCGCTCTATTCGATTTTGGAGCCCTCTATCGCAAGTACTGTTCCGACATCACGCGTACCTTCTTCGCTCGGGAGGCCAGCGAAAAGCAGGAGAGGATCTACGAGCTGGTGAGGGATGCCAACGAGCTGGCTCTTACCACGATTCGGGCCGGGATCCCAGCCAAGGAAGCGGATGCCGCGGCACGCGAGCTGATAGACTCCACGGAGTTCAAAGGGAGGTTCATCCACTCTCTGGGACATGGGTTGGGGCTCTCGGTTCATGACGGTGGAAGCATGAGCCCCGTAACCGACATCGTGCTGCAGGAGAACATGATCCTCACCGTAGAGCCAGGGATATACATACCAGGGTTCGGTGGAGTCAGGATAGAGGACGATGTAAGGATCACCAAGGAGGGTTGCGAGGTTCTCACCAACGCCTCCAAGGAGCTCATGGTGATATGATGAGAGATATTCTTCATGAAGCGCTAGAACGGATGACCGAAAACGGCGCAGAATTCTGTGATGCCAGGTTCCAGCAGCTAAGCATGCTTTCGGTGAAGGTGGTGGATGGCGGTGTCCGGTCCATCAAGAACGATTCAATGAGCGGGGTGTGCTTCCGCTCCAGGATAGGAGGATCGTGGGGATACTCTTCCACGGTCTCCTTGGACAAGGAATCGCTCCTCGAAGCATGTCTGGAGGCTCCCAGGAACGCTAATAGAGGAACAGCTCCCGGTGATCCACTACCCGAATACAGGTTCGACACCGGAACGGTGAAGGCCAAGGTGAGGTACTATCCCGCAGATATAGCACTAGAGGAGAAGCTGGCCGATCTGATGGAACTCGACAAGGCACAGAGGATCGAGGCCAGGATAGTGAACACCAATTCGGAGTACGACGAGGGATTGAAGCGGAATATACTCATCAATTCCATGGGAGCAGACCTCGAGTGGGAGGAGATCCGGACAAGGGTAACTGCCATGACCGTCGCATCCGACGGGGACAGGACCGAGTTCTACTACGATGCCCACGGTGGAACCAAGGGTTACGAGCTCGTGAAAGAGCTGGACCTGAACGAGATCGGCGATAAATGCGCAAGGGAGGCCATAGCCATGCTATTGGCCAAGAAGCCCCCTTCGGGCCTCTTGACCTGCATCAGCGATCCAGGAATTACTGGAACTCTGGCCCACGAGGTGATCGGTCACGCCGCGGAAGCGGACGAAGTGGTAAAGAACAGGTCCTTCCTAACCGGAGTCGTTGGAGAAAGGGTGGCTTCAGATCTAATCACCATGGTGGACGACGGTACTGTTCCAGGGGCAAGAGGGACTATTCCCTATGACGACGAGGGAATCAGAGGATCTCGTACAGTACTGATAGAGAATGGAATATACAAGGGGTACATGCACTCGCTGGAGACCGCGGCCATGATGAACGAGGCTCCAACCGGGAACGGGCGCGCCGAGGATTATTCAAGGAGGGTCTGGGTTAGAATGACCAACACCTACTTCGAGCCTGGAGACTGGACGCTGGAGGAGATGGTGGAGGATATAGATTTTGGCGTGGTCACGGACAAGACCATAAGCGGGATGGAAGATCCGGTGGGAGGCGGATTCGAGGCACAGACCCTAAGAGGCTACCTGATTGAGAGAGGCAAGATCTCTGGAATGATCAGATCCTTCGCTCTCACCGGGGACGCGCTGGAGATTTTGAAGACCACGGATGCCGTAGGGAAGGATTTCAAGCTTGACGGTGGAACCTGCGGGAAGGGAATAGAGGACTGGGCCCCGGTCTCCACAGGGGGAGCATACTGCAGATCCAAGATCATGGTTGGTGGTGGTTGAATTGTATCTCAATGACGTGGTAGAAAAGGCTCTCAGGAAGGCACTTTTAGAGGGAGCAGAGCAGGCAGAAGTGTTTACCGTTAAGAGCAGAACTCTTTCTCTGTACATTGAGGATTCCAAGGTGAAGAACCTGGAGGAGAAGTTCGATGTTGGCATCTCGGTAAGAGTTGCTGATGGCAAGAAGCTGGGGGAGGCTTCCTCGACTATAGCCTCACCTGAGCAGGTTGATGTGTGTACCGATTCAGCGATCAAAGCGGCCAGGGTTTCAGAGCCCGATGCCTTCTTCCAGGGGTTTGGCCTAGGCGGTGAGGCCGTGATCAGTAGGCCTCATGTGTGGGATGAGGAGGTTGCCAACCTCGACACCAAGAAGCTATCATCGAAAGGGGTAGAGATTGTCGACGCTTGCATTGGAGTTGGCGATGTCAAGATCCCAAGAGGTCTTATCCGGACTGCCAGTATCGAGACCGAGATAGGGAACTCCAACGGTATGAGCACTACTCACAGGAGCACGATGGTCTATCTCCACTTCACATCCATGACATCATCCGGTGTTGCGGGCGAGGGGGAAGAGTCGTTCTTCTCGACAAAACTGGATATGGACACCTCTGCGATAGGGACCTCTCTTGCCCAGGGAGCTATGAATTCCGCCAGGGCTGTTACCTTTAAAGGAAGGAGCGAAGTCCCCGTCTTCATTCAGGCAGCCTCCCTTGCTGAGATGTTCAAGACCTCGGTCGGTTTCTCCATCGACTCGGAGAATGTCAACAGGATGAGGAGCGCCTGGGTTGGGAAGATGGGAAACGAAGTAGCTTCCCCAAGCATCTCGATCGTGGACGACCCCACTGATCCCAGGGGCATCCTATGCACTACGCACGACGATGAGGGTACCCCAACGTGCAAGAGAAACATCGTTGAAGATGGGGTATTGAAGTCAATACTGTTCGACGGATACAACGCCTCGATGGCTGGAGTAAGATCCACAGGGAACGGGCTCAGGAGAACTGAACGAGATTCACAGAGCCTCTACCAGTTACCCGTGCATGTGTCCCCTATCAACATGGTAGTTCAGCCTGGATCCAAGGATAGGGATGAACTCATATCCACATTCGATAGGGCGGTACTTATCGAGAGGTTCGCCTGGCCTCAGGTGAATCCCATAACCGGAGCGATCGGTCTTGAAGTCAGATGTGCCCACATCATGGAAAGAGGAGAGATCGTCGAGACGGTGAAGCACGCGCTGCTTACTGGCAACTTCTACGAATCTCTCAAGAAAGTTGTTGGGATAGCCAATGATCAGAAGGTCCAGGGATCCTGGATAGTTCCCACAATAGGGTTCGATGGCATGGAGCTTGTGGGGAACCCCTAGATCTCGAAAGAAGTGATCATCCTTTGACCAGGCTGACCCTGGTCCTATCTCCTATTTTTTTCAGGACTTTAGCATCTCCCATGACCATTCCCACGGGAGATACATCGCTTACGGCTGTAGGGGCACCGTCGGCACTGACTGGCGTGGGACCGAAGAAGAAGCAGAGAGCGTTCCCGTTAGGCCAGAATGCCACCTCTCCCACCTTCATTCGGGTCCTGCCGTTCTCGATGGGCATCTCAACGGGTATCTCGAAGTAGATCTCCTCTCCCCAGACGTTGACGTACGCTTCGAATGGCAGAGCAAGCCATATGGCGTTGGCGGTATCCGAGTCGTTCAGCTCTATCTCGAACAGCTGATCCGGAGTCCTCATAACCATTTTCTTCATGACATCTCCTCCATTGAAAATATGATTATAGGCTATATGAATAAGGATTGAGAGGTAAATGGTTTAGGAGGGAGTTGATTACTCCTTCGGATCGCCCATCTCGAAGAGTGTGCGCAGCTCTCTGCCAACTACCTCGATCTGGCGGTCGTACTCTTCCTGGTACATCCCCTTCATCCGCTTGATCCCGGTCTTCCAGTCCGCTATCCACTCGTCCGAGAACTTGCCGGAAAGGATGTTGTCCAGCATCTCCTGCATGCCCTTCTTCACCCTCTCATCGATGATCATGCCCCTCTGGGACAGGCCACCGAACTCCGCGGTATTGGAAACGTTGTCCCACATGCCGGTAAGACCTCCAGCGTAGATGAGGTCAACGATGAGCTTCAGCTCGTTGAGGACCTCGAAGTATGCGATCTCGGGCTGGTATCCGTTCTCGACAAGCACTTCGAAACCAGCTATTATGAGTCCGGTAACGCCGCCGCACAGCACAGCCTGCTCACCGAAGAGATCGGAGGTGACCTCCTCGTGGAATGTTGTCTCAAGCACCCCGGGCTTGGTGGCGCCGATCCCCTTCGCGATGGCCAGGGCCACTTCCTTAGCTTGACCAGATACGTCCCTCTCGACCGCGATGAGCGCGGGAACGCCGAATCCCTGAAGGAAGACTTCCCTCTCTCTCTTTCCCGGTGACTTAGGGGCCATCATGATGACGTCCACACCCTCAGGAGGCACAATCTGATTGTAGATGATGCTGAATCCGTGAGCGAAGTCCAGTGTGCAACCAGGCTTGAGGTAGGGTTCGATCTGTTCATCGTACACGATCTTCTGAACCTCGTCAGGAACCAGGATCATTACGATATCCGCGCCATTCACCGCGTCGGGTATCTCGGCAACGGTCATTCCTTCCTCTTGGGCTTTCTTCCAGGAAGCTCCATCCTTCCTAACGCCAACAACCACATCGCAACCACTGTCCCTGAGGCATAGGGACTGGGCCCTGCCCTGGCTGCCATAACCAATCACTGCGATCTTCTTGCCGTCCAGGACCGAAAGGTCAACGTCGGCCTCATGATACACTTTTACCATACTCTCACCTTTAAATTGAACCTTATTCCGCTAAAGACAGATGCGTATAAAGAATATTCGCATTCCGCGGTCCCCTAGAAGGACAGCGAGCCTTTCTCCTTAGCGCTCTTAATGATATCGAAGGTATGCCCATTCTGGGGAACCGCCTCCCAATTACAGACCACTCGCTCGTTCAGGTACTCTGCCGAAAGCACGTCTGGTATAGCCTTCAAGGCGTAGAGGGTCTTCCCCTTTCCGGGAAGGTTGGTAATTCCCAGCAACATGATCATCTTACCCTCTTTCTTCCCTATGATGGCCGTCTCGACCATGATCTTTCGCCGCACCAGCTCGATGAACACCCTCTGACACAGACCCTGCGAATCCCTACCTACCACTTGGACGATTTCCATTTGCATCTCCCCTGTATTACCTGATCGGCTCCCGCTCCTGCGGGTACCATCGGGAGGACATCTTCCTCTGGATCCGTTATGACATCAACCATGAACGGGACGTCGGATTTTAACCCTCTTTCCAGCGCTTCTCTCAATTCAGAGGGTCTTTCGACTCTGACCCCCTCGGCACCGTACCCCTCTGCCAGCTTCACGAAATCTGGGTTATCCCTGAGCTCGGTGCCTGAGTAGCGCTTATCCTTGAAGAGCTTCTGCCACTGCTTAACCATGCCGAGCCAGCCATTGTTCATTACCACGACCATCACTGGCAGGTCCTCGGAAACAGCGGTGGCGAATTCCTGGATTACCATCTGGATGCTGCCATCGCCAGCGATATCCAACACCGGTCGGTCCGGGTATGCGACCTTGACACCCAGCGCAGCTGGGAAGCCGAATCCCATGGTCCCAAACCCTCCGGATGAGATGAACTGTCTGGGGCTCTTGACCCTGAAGAGATGAGCGGCCCACATCTGGTTCTGACCGACCTCCGTGGTGACCATCGCATTCTCTGGTACGAGTTCGTTGAGTTCATGCATGATCTTCTGGGGTTTAACAGGCATCTCCCCCAGGTCTATGTTACAGTCACAGAACTCCCTCATCTCCGTAATCCTCTGTGACCAGGGCGTATCGCCCCTGGAAGCTCCAAGACCCTGAATTATCGCGTTAAGAGCTTTCTTAGCATCTCCCACAAGCCTGACCTCTGTCTGGGGGCTCTTTCCCGCCTCGCCGGGATCGATATCCACGTGCACTATCTTCGTCTCGCTCGGAAGGTCGTTCTTGCCCGTGCTCCGGTCTGAGAATCTTGTGCCCACGGCTAGGAGAACATCGCACTCCATGTAAGCCCGTCTTGGACACGCTCTTCCATGCATGCCTATCAACCCCAGAGCCAGCGGGTGAGTCTCAGGAACAACGCTCTTTCCCATTAGCGTGGTTGTTATTGGGGCCATTAGTGTCTCGGCCAGCTTCACGATCTCCTGATGTGCCCCTGCCCATACACATCCGCCACCGACCATGATGAGAGGGCGCTCAGCGTTCTTCAGAAGCTTGATTGCCTGAGGCAGTTCTGAAAGATCCTCGGGATGAGGGTCTACTGGGTACTTCATCCTCATGAGTTCGTCTGGCACTTCTCCTAGCATGGCGTCCATGGGGAGGTCGATGTGAACGGGTCCGTAACGTCCCGTGGTGGCTATGGCCATCCCTCTGATGACCGCTTCTGGAAGATCGCAAGGATCAAGGATCCTGTAGTTGTGCTTTGTAACCGGCATCATGAGGCTGAAGGAGTCCCCCTCCTGGAAGGCCTGGTGGCCGATCACAGGGGTCCTGACTTGGCCAGTAATGGCCAATATTGGTGACGAATCGACGAAGGCCGTTGCAACCCCCGTAACGAGGTTGGTTGCCCCAGGCCCTGAGGTGGACATACACACCCCGATCCTTCCCGTGGCCCTGGCGTACCCATCGGCCATGTGGGCCGCACACTGCTCGTGTCGGACCAGCACGTGGCGTATGTTCGAGTCCAGGAGATCATCGTAGATGGGCATGGTGGTGCCCCCTGGGATGCCGAACATGACATCGACGCCTTGTTGTTCCAGAAGCTCTAGAAGCGCCTTACTACCTCTCATAGAGTATCCACTCCGCAAACCAACAATTCCTTGAGGACATCCAGAAAAGGGATGTCCTCTATCTAATGATAATCCCCACTCTGCGAATAACAGCAATGATGGGCGTTTCCCTCAGAATGGGTTGCTTAGACACGATTCTCGAAATCTTACCCATCGTATATAACATTTCCTCAAATTGTCGAACTTGAAGAATTCGATCTTTTCCCATGTTATTAGATAATGATTCCATGGAAAGTTATTTCGATTGGTCCTCACCTTCTACCCATGAATGAGCATCATCTTCCATCCACGATTTCTCGACCATCAGCAGTGGGAGAGTCATCCGGAATCTCCATTAAGGCTGGTAAGGGCGGTGGACAAGATGATGGAGCTATGGGTATGGAACAACGTCGTGTTTCCACAACCAGCGACCAAGGAGGATCTCCTGCTGGTCCATACAGATAGGCTGGTGTCCAGTGTGGCCAATTCAAGAGAATGCTATCTTGATCCAGACACCTTCGTCCACGAGGAGACCTATGGGATTGCCCTTTTAGCCGCAGGAGGAACCATCGAGGCTGCCCGTAGGGCGAAAGAGGAGGAAACACCGTCGGTCGCTCTGGTAAGGCCCCCTGGCCATCATGCAGGGGCCGATTTTCTGGGCGGATTCTGCTATTTCAACAACGCCGCCATCGCCGTCAAGAAGCTGGGAATAAGAGCAGCCATCGTTGATATCGACGTTCATCATGGCAATGGCACGCAGAGCATCTTCTGGGATGATGATGACGTTCTCTACATCTCGACTCACCAGTACGGCATATACCCGGGTACGGGAGCAGCTGAGGAAGTGGGTGAGGGTGCTGGTGAAGGGTTCACAGTGAACATCCCGTTCGACGGAGGGGCGGGGGATGCATCCTTCATGATGGCCTTTGATCGAATCGTGAAACCCGTTGTTGAGCAGTTCAAACCCCAGATGGTCATCATCGATATTGGCGTAGACGCCCATTACATGGACCCACTAGCATCCCTATCACTGTCATCACCCGGATACCTCGAGCTGTGCAAGAGGCTGATGACAATACCAGCGGATTATGGCGCCACATTCGTGTTGGAGGGAGGTTATCACCTTGATTCGACCGCGGAGGTGATCGGTGGTCTGGTAGCCATGTGTCAGGGAGTTCCCGCCAGGATGAAGTACTATCAGAACATGGATAACGAGTTGTGTGGTCTTCCCAACATCGAGCGGGTCGTTTCAATCCAGAAGGATTACTGGGACATAGAATGATTGAGGGATGCCCTGAAATATACCGTATGCCTTCTCAATTCCGAGCGGTAGGGGACCGCAAGGAAAATAATGACAAACCCATATCCCCTATGACGGAGGTATCAGGATGAAGGTCAGGGTCGGCATCAACGGATATGGTACCATCGGCAAGAGGACCGCCTACGCCATCATGAATCAGGATGACATGGAGATCGTGGGGGTCACCAAACGGAGACCATCTTACGAGGCCAGATTGGCAGTCAAACAGGGTCTGCCTCTCTATGTCACCAATGCGGAGGACATTGAGGTTTTCGAGAAGGAGGAAATCCCGGTGACCGGGACCCTCAAGGAGCTGTCGGAAAAAGCCGATATCATCGTGGACTGCACCCCAGGCGGGGTTGGAGCAACCTGGAAGGAGCTCTATGACCAATCCGGGGTGAAAGCCATATTCCAGGGCGGTGAGGAACATTCCCTCGCAGGCGTTTCCTTCAACTCTTTTGCCAACTACCACGAGTCTTGGGGGGCAAGGTACTCAAGGGTGGTCTCCTGCAATACAACCGGACTGATCAGGACCCTTTACCCATTGGACCGTGTTTTCGGGGTGGAGAGGGTCTTCGCATCATTGGTCAGGAGGGGGGCCGATCCCGGCGACAGGAAGGGCGCACCTCTGAACGCGGTTGAACCCTCATTGAAGCTACCCACTCATCACGGGCCAGATGTACAGACGATCCTGCCTTGGCTCAATATTCACACCATGGCCGTCAAGACGCCGACAACCATGATGCATATCCACTGCATCACGGCCGATCTAAAGCGAAAGACGAACGAGACGGACGTGTTGTCAGTATGGGATAACGTGCCAAGGATCAAGTTCGTCAGCGGAAAGCACGGGATCAAGTCCTCGGCTCAGATCATGGAGTTGGCCAGGGACCTCAATAGGCCCAGAGGGGACTTCATGGAGATAATCGTCTGGTCAGATGGTATCAAGGTGGAGGATAAGACGCTGTATTACTACCAGGCAGTCCACCAGGAGAGCGACGTTGTCCCGGAGATCATTGATTGCATACGGTCGATGATGAAGCTCGAGGAGGATCCGATCAAGTCCATCAGGAAGACAGATCGCAGCATGGGAATCGGGAAGTGAAGCGCAGAAGGATTTTTTAGCTCCTGAGGACGTGCAATATCGATAGTATGCTAAAGATCGCCATCAACGGATTCGGGAGGATCGGCAGGTCTTTCTTGAGGGCGGCGATGTTCCGTCGCGAGTACGGGTCGAAGTATGAAGTGGTTGCGGTGAACGACCTGGCCGCAGCCTCCACACTAGCATATCTACTGAAACACGACTCGGTCCATGGAAATCTTAGCAATGATATCAAGGCTACCGATGGAGGAGTATCGGTCGATGATAGATTGATATCGTTCATTAGCGAGAAGGATCCTTCCAGGCTTCCCTGGGAGAAGCTTGGGGCGGATGTGGTGATCGAGTCAACCGGTTTCTTCACGGATAGAAAGAGCAGCCAGATGCATCTGGATGCAGGTGCTGACAAGGTGATCATCTCAGCTCCGGCCAAGAATCCAGATGTCACCGTTGTGTTGGGCGCGAACCAGGAGGCTTACCACAGAGATGAGCACAGGATAATATCAATGGCATCTTGCACCACCAACAGTGTGGCGCTTCCGGCAAAAGTGCTCAACGACCGCTTTCACATCATGGCTGGGCTGATGACTACGGTACACGCGTACACCGGGGATCAGAGGCTTCTGGACTTCCCCCACACCGATCTCCGAAGGGCCAGGGCTGCCCCCCTGTCAATCGTACCGACGACAACTGGAGCGGCGAGAGCGGTCTCTCTGGTGCTTCCGGAGCTGAAGGGCAAACTGAACGGATTGGCGTTGAGAGTTCCCGTGCCTGATGGATCGATAACCGACCTCACGGTTTGGGTAGCTGAGGAAGCAGATCGGGAGAAGGTCAACTCCGCGCTTAAGGATGCGTCGGAGGGTGTGATGAAAGGGTTCCTGGGTTACTCTGAGGAACCATTGGTTTCCGTTGATATTGTGGGAGACCCAAGGTCGTCTATCGTTGATGCACCCAGCACGCTTGTTTCCAAGGAAAAGGGTAATCTAGTGAAAGTCTTATGCTGGTACGACAACGAGTGGGGATACGCCAACCGGCTTGTTGACTTTCTTTCCTATATCTGAGGTGGAAGGGGATGAAGGATTTCAACACTCTTGACGACTTCGATGTTAGCGGTAAGACGGTCATACTCAGGGTGGACATCAATCTTCCCTTGGACAAGGATCGTCTTGAGATAGTCGATGAAAACAGGGTAAGGATGATAGTACCCACCCTGAGAGAACTCCTAGACAGGGGGGCAAAGGTGGTCATATTGGCCCACCAGGGCCGTCCCGGGAGTTGGGATTTCACTTCCCTGGAGAGGCATTCCAAATCGCTTTCCTCCTGCCTTGGGAGGGAAGTCAGGTATGTGGATGATGTTCTTGGCGAAGAGGCGGAGAACGCCATCAAGAGCCTTAGAAAGGGGGAGGCGATCCTGCTTGGGAATGTCAGGGCATTAGAATGCGAAATGAAGAAGGCCAGCATGGAGGAGCACGGAGAATCGGAACTGGTGCAAAAACTGGCTCCCATGGCCGACCTTTATGTAAATGATGCTTTTGCAGCCTCTCACAGGCCTCAATGCTCTCTCGTAGGGTTCCAGGCAAAGCTGCCTTCCGCAGCGGGAAGGCTGTTGGAGCGGGAGCTGGATGCGCTTGCGAGCGTTTTCGACGAACCAAGAAGACCATCAGTCTTCGTCCTCGGGGGCGCAAAGTACTCCGATGCCATCGAGGTCATCGACCGTCTGATCGGAACCGAGAAGGCAAGCTGGGTCATCGTAACCGGAGCATGCGCCAACTTCTTCCTCAAAGCCTGGGGAATCAATCTGGGCCCCAAGACCGAGGAATTCCTCTTGGAGGAGATGACACCGGAGCTGCTTGAGGATGCGAAGTCCCTTCTGAGGAAGAGGGGAAACAGAATGATTCTTCCTTTCGACGTGGCAGTGGACGAGGATGGAAGGCGCGTCAACGTCATGGTAGGAGACCTTCCCTCGGACTATCCTATCCTAGACATAGGTGAGAGGTCGATAATTAAGTTCTGCAAGGTCCTGAAAGCCGCGAATACCATCTTCATTTCCGGTCCTGCGGGCATGATCGAACGCAAAGAATTCGCCCATGGAACGGAGGAGCTCATGAGGGCTGCCGTCGCATCCAACGCCTTTTCCATGGTGGGTGGAGGGCATACTGTGGGGATGGTGAACAAATTGGGGTTGGCCGATGGATTCTCCTATGTCAGCACAGGCGGTGGTGCCTTGGAAACCTATCTGAGGGGAAAGCCACTGCCTGTCGTTGAGGCGCTCAAGGCCGCTAAGCGCTGATCAAAGTACCTCTTCCATCCTTTCCAACGCTTCCCTCACCCTTTCGACTGATCGAGTAAGGGCAAGCCTGACGAATCCCTCTCCGTGCGCTCCGAAACCTATACCTGGAGTCACGACCACGCCAACGTCCAGCATCTTCTTTGTGAACTCCATGGAGTCGCCTCCAACGTTCAACCAGAGGTAGAATGTAGCCTTTGGATCAGGGGCGTCAAAGCCCAATTTTCTGAGCCCCTTTACCATCACGTCCCTCCTCTCCATATAGATGTCGCAGTTCCTCTTCACCATTGGTGGGATCTCCCTGCCCTGGTATTCCGCAAGAGCCTTCACAGCAGCCCTCTGGATGAACTTGGGGGCTCCTGAGTCTATCTGGGACTTTACCTTCTTAAGACCGGATATCAGGTCAGGGGATCCAACCGCATAACCCAGGCGGTACCCGGTCATATTGAATGTCTTGCTCACCGAGCCGAACTCGATGGCATTATCCCCGAACTCCAGAATGCTAGGGGCCGTGTAGCCGTCAAAGGTTATCTCGGAGTAGGCGTTATCGTAGCACAGGATGGTCCGGTTCTCATCACACCATTCCAAAGTCTCCCTGAGGAACGAATCGGTGGCAATGGCCCCCGTTGGGTTATTGGGATAGTTCATATAGAGCATCTTGGCGTCCCGGGGGAGCTCGGAGATTTCCATAATGAAACCATTCTCCTCCCTGAGAGGTGTCTTGACCGGTACTGCGTCGGTAAGAAGGGCGCCTCCCTGCGCATAGACCGGGTAAGATGGATCGGGCACGATCACCTTCTCCCCTGCGTTCACGAAGGCACGGCAGATATTGGCCAGACCCTCCTTGCTTCCAAGAAGCACGCACACCTGCCTATCGGGATCTATTTCCACACCGAATCTCTTAGAGTACCACTCGGTTATTGCCACCCGAGTGCCTTTCTCACCCTGGCTTGAGGGGTAGGTGTGGTTCTCGGGTTTTGTCACCTCTTCCCTCAATATGTCAACGATCTTCTTGGGGGTGGGGATGTCAGGATCGCCTATTCCAAAATCTATAAGGTCGACCCCCTGAGCCCTCTTCTTGGCGGCCTGCTCTTCCATCTCTGCGAACAGGTACGGTGGGAGGGCTCTCAATCTCGATGCGAATTCGAAACTCATGCTTACCAGTCCTCGATCTCTCCTTTGAAGACCCGGTAGGCTGGCCCTCTCATATAAGCTGCTGAGAGATCTTTTGGTAGCCGGACCCAAAGTTCGCCCCCAGTGAGCCTGATCCGGTTCTCTATGTCATAAGGCAATCTGCCGGTCAGCACAGCCGCCACAACGGTGGCGCATGCCCCGGTACCGCAGGCGAGCGTCCAGCCAACTCCGCGCTCGAAGACTCTGGCTTTCAAACCATCATCGTCAAAGGACGCGAATTCAACGTTGGTTCTCCGAGGAAATAAGCCATGTCTTTCCATTCGCGGTCCCAGCTTGTCTATCTCCTCATCTTTGAAAGGTTCGAAGGTGATGAAGTGTGGATTGCCCATCGAAACAGCAGTCCCCTTTATGGCCCTTCCATCGACTAGGATGTTCGATTCGATGAACCTTCCTTTCTCGTCGGTGGGGAGGTCCCTGCAATCCATGGGTATCTCCTTGCACTTCAGTCTAGGAGGTCCCATGTTGACAGTCACCTCATTTGCCTCCCCGCTCTCGATCTTCAGGTCCAGGGTCATGATACCCGCGAGGGTTTCAACCGTGATCCTTTCCTTCTTCTCCTTGTAGTCGAAATAATGCTTGGCAAGACATCTGATTCCGTTGCCGCACATCTCGGCCTCGCTGCCATCAGAGTTCATAATCTGCATGCGGCAATCTGCTTTGTCACTCTGCTGGAGATAGAGGATGCCATCCGCACCTATTCCAAAATGGCGGTCGCATAGCCTGGTGACGAATTTCTCGTCCTTTGGAGAACTATCATCCCAGTCCTCCAGTAGAATGAAATCGTTGCCCAAACCTTGATATTTCCAGAATTTCACAGCATCAACCTCGAAGGAATCCTTTGATGTTTCAAAATGTCGTCCAAACTCTCCGCCTCCCTGATGAGGCTTGCGTGCTCCCCCTCGACCAGAACCTCCCTGCATCTGGGGCGGGAGTTGTACTGGGAGCTCATCACGAAGCCGTATGCTCCAACATCATAAATCGCGATCAGATCACCTTCCTCCGCTTTTGGAAGAAGGCGATCCTTGGCTAGGTAATCACCCGTCTCGCATATCGGACCTACAATATCGTAGTTGATCTCCCCAGGGAGTGAGAACTTATTTGCGATCGCAGCGTGGTGATATGAACCGTAGAATGCAGGCCTAATGAGAGTGTTGAATCCGGCATCCACTCCCAGGAAGTTCTTCTCCCCGGTATATTTGATGTCGTTCACTCTCGTGAGAAGCACGGTGGAGTCTGCCACGATGAATCTGCCTGGCTCCAGTGCGAATGTGGGAATGGAGGAGTTTTCCTTCACAATGGATGTCATCTCCTCCGCGAGGGAATCAAGATCCAGTTTCCTTTCCTCTGGACGGTATGGGATGCCAATTCCGCCCCCAATATCCAGGAACTCGAGTGATATACCTAGCTCCTCCTCGATCTCGTTGGCGAACGCTACCAGTACATGGGTGACATCTAAGAATGGCTGGGTGTCGAGACCACCTGATCCAGTGTGGGCGTGAATTCCCACGGGTTTCAAGCCTAACTCTCTGGCTTCCCTGTATGCCGTAATGACCTGGTCCTTGGGTATCCCGAATTTCGTTCCCTTGGCCCCGGTGACCACCTTCTCGTGATGACCAGAACCAACTGCCGGGTTTATCCTCAAGGACACTGGGATATCCGTCACTAGCCTGGCCAGCCTTCTCATCTCCGAGATTGAGTCGATGTTGATGAGAATCTCCCTGGCAACCAGGGCTTTCAGATCCTTATTGGGAACCGATACTCCTGTGAAGAGAATTCGATTGGGAGAGAACCCCGCCCGGATACTAATGTCAACCTCTCCCATTGACACGGCATCGATGAAGCTGCCCTCCTGCTCAAGTACTCTGAGAATCGCGAGATTGGAGTTGGCCTTGCAGGCATAGTGGATGCGAGTTGGCATGTGCCTATTGAAAGCCTCATTTATCGTCCTGAAATTCTCCCTCACGGCATTTTCTTCCGTGACGTAGAGTGGTGTGCCAAATCGCTCCGCGACCTCCACTGCGGACAGTTTTCCTATCATCATATTATTGTCAACACTCTCAAAGTTGCGCATGATCAATCACCGATAAACATGCTGTGGAGCTTTCTTATTACCGATGGAGCGGCGTAGCTCGGTACCACGAAGTTCAGGGCGACATCTGAAGCACCTTCCGAGATCATCTCCAAATTTGCCCCTGCGTGCTCCACTGCATCGAATATTCTGGCCGCGACACCTGGGATATCTATCATGTTATCTCCGACGGCACAAACCAGGCATACATTGTCCTTCACTTTGATCCTCTCAATCTGACTCTCCTCCAGTGCGTTGAGGCTTGCCAGTGCCTCTCCCACCGCTGAGGAATGGATGACCACCGCAAGGGTGGAAAGTGATGTGGATATGGCGTAGGTGTTAACGCCGCTCCCAGAGATCGAACTTATGATCTTGCAGACCAGCTGCGGATCGTAGACGATCTCCGATGAGTATATCTTGACTATGGACAGGTTGGGTTTTAAAGCCACGCTTCTCAAGAGACCCTTACCGGGTCCCCTAAGGCGGTGGATGGTCGTACCCTTCCCTCTTGAGTTGAATGTGTTCCTCACTTTGATCTCTATGCTCTTTTGCCTGGCTGGCTCCATTGTGCGGGCGTGGAGCACCTTCGCCCCGAAGTATGCGAGCTCGGCCGCTTCGGTGTAGTTCATCTCCTCAATAGTCTCCGCATCCTCCACAAGCCTGGGATCGGCCGTCATGAAACCATCGACATCGGTCCAGATCTCTAAGCAGTCGGCATCCAATCCGTAGGCAACTACGGCAGCGGAGTAGTCAGACCCACCTCTTCCCAGGGTCAGTGGCCTGCCCTTATCATCGATACCATAGAATCCAGTCAGGACGACGGTCTTTCCCTCCTCAATGAGGGGAAGGATGCTCCTCTTCAGATTGGGGCTTGTGGCCTCTAGATCGCAAGCCCCCATACCTGGAGGGCCCTTGGCGACAATGCCCGCTACCTCCGATGTCAGACGAACTGCATCGACTCCGGCGCTCCTCAGGACATACAATAAGGACAATGAAGAGAGGCGCTCACCCCAACTTGATATGGCATCGGCCAGCACGGCCGATGGTCTGAAACTATAGTGCTTCATAAGTTCGGCCAGCTTCTCCAGCCGCTTCCTGACATCTTGTATGTAGGCTTCACCGAGTTCATTAGAAAGCAGAGGTTCCATGATCTCCATGTGCCTGTTGCAGAGCGTGTCCAAGATGTCCCCTATTGGAGGCTGCTGGCAGTCTATCCATGAGATGAGGAGATTGGTCACTTTAGACATGGCCGAAACAACGATAACCTTCTTGCTTGGCTCGTTGTTGACGATTGAAACCACATTGGAAAGGGCCTCCACCGATCCCATGCTGGTCCCGCCAAACTTCATCACCTTGATCATAGCCCGAGCACCTCGCCCATTCCATGGACTACGCCATCCTTTCTTCCCGAAACCCATTCTATTGCAGTTATGCATCCTTCGGCGAATGCCTCCCTTGAATGCGCTCGATGGGTCAACTCAATTCGCTCCTTCTTGCCAGCGAAAATCACGGTGTGTTCCCCTACAATATCTCCAGCCCTCACCGCGTGAATTCCAATTTCCCTCTTCCTAGCACCAACATCGCCCTGCCTTCCGTGTACAACATCATCGATTCCTACCGTGCTGGCGATTATCTCAGCTGCCCTGATCGCTGTGCCAGATGGTGCGTCCTTCTTCTTGTTGTGATGGACCTCGATGATCTCAACATCGTAATCCTTCAGGACACTTGCAAGATTCTCGCAGGTCTTCCAGAAAACATTGACCCCCACCGAGAAGTTGGGGGAGACAACTGCCGAAAGGCCGTTCTCCTTCACGCCCATTGCAAATTCTTCCATGACCTCTAGTGATATGCTGGTGGTGCCAATCACGGAGTTCACCCCAGTGCTGGGGATCCGAGGAAGGTTCTGGTTTGCCGCCGAGGGCGATGTCAGATCCACATACACATCAATTCCATGAAGCGCAGATTCCAGATCAGCAGGGCTGATTGTTGTTACTCCCGGAAATAACTCGTTACCGAGGTCAGGGTTCTCAGGAGAAACTATTGCCGCAACCAGTTCCATTCCTGGATGCGACTGGATAAGACTGGAGACCATGCTTCCCAGCTTACCGCTGGCTCCTGCAACAGCGACACGAATCATATTTAATCCGCCTCAGATTAGTTCAAGGTCCGTCAGAGTACCCTTCAGGATCTCGAGATTCTTGTCCTCCATGTCGCACATGGGTGACCGGAAACTTCCCGAGGGTTTACCCATCAGGCGAAGACTTGTCTTCACCGGTATAGGGTTCGTCTCCAAGAACAGGTGTTTGAATAATCTCAAGAGCCTGTAATTTAGATTCCGGGAACCTTCGAGATCACCTTCGAGCAACCTGTGGACCATGGAACTCACCTTATCAGGTACAATATTTGATGCCACTGATATCACTCCCTTGGCTCCCGAAGCCATCATGGGGAATGTCATGCTATCATCGCCAGAAAGCACCGAGAAGCTATCCCGAGCACCTTCGATTATCTCCATCACCTGTACTATGTTCCCGCTAGCCTCCTTGATCCCCACGACTCCCGGGATCTCGCTGAGTTCCAGGGTGGTTGAGGCCGGGAGGTTCACTCCAGTACGGCTCGGCACATTGTACAATATGATAGGCACATCAACCGCCTCTGCGATGGTCGAGAAATGCTGGACCATTCCCTTTCGCGTCGGCTTGTTATAGTAAGGAGAGATGGATAGCAGGTAATTGGCACCAAGGTCCTCAGCCGCCCGGCTGAGCTCCACTGCTTCATATGTAGAGTTGCTTCCGGTGCCAGCGATGACCTTCGCTTTCTTGACCTGATCTATTACTATCTCGATGACCTTAACATGCTCCTCAAAGTTGAGGGTGGCGGACTCACCAGTTGTACCGCAAGGCACTATGGCATCAACTCCTCCAGCCTCTTGGAAGTCAACAAGCTCCCTAAGGCCAGCCTCGTCGATCTGCCCGTCTTTTGTGAATGGTGTGATGATGGCGGTCCCGCACCCTTTGAACAATTAATCTCCTCCGAAATGCTCCTTGAGTATCAACCTCGTCCTGGTGGACTGGACATTATCGAATTTACGTACTCTCTCGATAATCTCGTTCAATTGGGGGGATGAGGCAACGTCGATTATAGCCACAATGTCCTCCTCGCCCGTGACCTCGAAAACCTCGGAAACGCCATCGAACTTAGCAATCTCCGATGCCACCTCGGCCGTGTTTACGTTGACGTCGATCTTGATCTCGATGATAGCCTTGACATTCTTGCTGCTGGTTTTAATGGTGAAGCTTTGAATGATCTCTTCATCAACCAGCTTCCTAACCCTGCTCCTGATCGTCCCCTCGGAAACCTTCAGTTGGTTAGCGATATCAACAAATGGCCGCCTCGAGTCCTTCTTCAGGATCTCAATGATTTTTTCGTCTAGATGATCCATCATGTAATCGCCTCGTACTTATCATCCAGGTGTCTTCCCAGTATTCGTACGATTTTCGTAGATATCAAAGAATTCCTATATATAAATTCCGAAAAAAAGTGGGGATTTCTGGTTATACAATAATATAGACAATTATCGATAATTACTTCAGAGAACGGACGAAATCCAGCCAGCGTCTCTCGTCATCAACTTTGCACAGGAGTGCCTGGAGCTTGACATCGGAACCGGGTCCTCCTCTCTTCTTGAGCTCGTCGATGGCCCTCATCAATCCCAGCGTGTGGTCCAGGATTTTTTCTGCCTCTCCTATGGTCAGGTCAGCATGCTTGATCTGACATTCCATATCGTCGACTTTATGCTGAAGATGCCTGGCCAGGGAGTAGGCTCCCTCCATCTCCTGAAGGGAGGGGTTTTCGTCGGCGATATATCTGAATACGATGTCCCTGAGATCCACCATCTCCCCTTCCACGTCCTCCTTTTCCGGTATTTGTCTTCCTACCCAGAATAGGGCAGAGTGGATTTTGGACAGGAGCTTCCTCCTGTCCGATTCGGTCAGGCTGGCATCATCAGCGTTCATCAGCCTTACTCAGCCATACGGGAACGAATGAAGTGGACCTCCGCCCAGTATGGTGCCTCCCATTGACCTAGCCCTGACGATACCGCGCAGAGGAACGCCATTGATATCGTTTCGGCTGCTCTTGTTGACGATCACCACCACCAGGACGGGGTCACCACCGGCTTCCTTTATGTCCTTGATTGTCTCTTCGACCGTTCCACCGGTCGAAAGCACGTCGTCCACGATAACAACCTTTTTTCCCTCGACGCTGGCATAGTTGGAGCTGAAGGCTCCCCCTTTCTTGCCTCTCTCAGCAGGGGGTCGGTAGACCACCAACTCGGTCTCGAGCATCTCGGAGATTATAGTAGCAAAGCTCACGCCGTTGATAGCGATGCCCAAGACCGAATCGATCTCCAGGTTTCGCTTTTCCAACTCCTCAACGATGATATCAGCCATGATCTCGCTCATCATGCCGATCCTCGTCCCATAGACGCCAATGCTACGCCATCCGATCTTCACGTCCGAGGGTGGGCAGGCGCCGGCGGCGCCCTCCTCCACCAAGAACCCGACCGTATCGACGCTGACATGAAGCTCGTCAGCGATCTCGCGATCGCTCAGGCCCTTTTCCTTATACTCCATGGCTTTCGCGGCCAGTTTCTTGACATCGACCATGGTATCCCGGATGCAAAATCATGTACTGGCGATATTAACCTTTCTAAAGATTGCCGAGCGGTCTTCATCATTACCGATCGAGGAGAACTGGGCCGTTGGCGGAGTATCTCACTAGTTCCCATAGTGTCCTGTTCACGGGTGTGGGTACTCCCATATCCTCGCCTTTTCTCACGATTGAACCATTTATTTCGTCTATCTCGGTACGCCTCCCCCTTTCGATATCCTGGAGCATGCTGGACCTATTTCCACTTGTCATATCCACGACCTCCATCACCCGTCCGAAAGGGTCGTCCCATGGAAGCTCGACTCCAGCCCTCTGGGAGACTTCGACAGCCTCATTACAGGCGCTTCTAGCAATCTGCAAGAGTCCCGAGTCTCTCAGACATCCGTTCTCCCTCCTGACCAAGGCCGTGATTGGATTGATGCACGCATTGACGATCGCCTTCATCCATATCTCTGGCCCTATGATGGAAGACACCCTGCACTCGATCTCCGCAATCCTGAAAGCCTGAGCCACCTTCTCGGCATCCTCAATTTCTCCAGCGATGGAACCGAAGACCACATCACCCCTTCCGGCAAACCTGACCTCTCCAGGGCTAATAAGTGTCGCTCCCCATGAGGTGAGGCCCGAGACAGCCCGTTGGATCTTCTTCGCAATGAGAAAATGATTGTCGATTCCGTTCTGGAGCGATACCACGATGGTGTCTTTCTTCTTCACAGAATCGACAATAGGGAGCACTCCCATGGTGTCGAAGGCCTTGACCATCAGGATGATCATGTCGGGTGTGTCGATCTCTTCGAGGTTCTCTACCACTTCTGGCCAGCATATCATGCCCTCCAGGCCAACAACCCTTAATCCTCTCTCTTTGATGCTCTTTACCTGCTTGTTCCGTGCTATAAGTGTGACATCATGAGCTTGGGAAAGATGGGCACCCATGAGCGATCCCATCGCCCCCGCACCCAGAATTGCTATCCTCATATCAGCTTCACTCCCAATCGACCCGAGCTTGATTGGCTAGAGCATGTGCTTTCCTCAAAGGTTCGGGTACCCTGTACTTCATGAAACGCCTACAAACTGATTCGCATATGGGAAGTGATGTTCTGTGTCCCACAGAGGCATATACCCCCTTGCCACCGTTCTTCTTCAACATCACTCCAGCCAGCTCCCCGTTCAAATAGACCGGTGCCGAATCCCCTCCTGAGTCATCCACTTTTCCGCAGAGGAGGCTCTTCGCCACCCCAATCGTGGGCACGTCCATGAATACCCCTAGGTGGCAGGCTATTCCAAATCTCCTGGGGTGAAGGGAGCCCTGTCCGTCCACGAGATACAATGTGTTCTCACTATCATCGATCAAATCTGCAAGCAAGGGAAGTTCTCTATATGAAAGATACCCAGGAATATATGGAAACTTGACTTCTTTGCTTACAACCCTCTCCTCGATGAGATCACCACTCTCCAGATCGAACGATGCCGCTGCCGAGAATCCCATGTTCTCCCGGTAGGCGACATCAAGACCAACCACCCTCTCAACCTCGAGGAGATTCTGATCCATCACTCTCTCACTGAGTTGTCGCTGTTCCTCCATCATCTCGGAAAGTACTGGTTCTATCTGAAAATCATGGAAGCGTCGTCTTTCGAAGTCGTGAACCACCCCGTGATCGATCATTATACCTTCCGAATCTAGTAGCTCAGTTTTTCTGTCGTTGCCCTTTCCCATTCCGCCATACCATCCCACACGACCGTTGGAGTATACTACCCTGTGACAGGGAATGATTATCGGCCTCTCGTTTGCTGCCATTATCATTCCCACCACTCTTGATGCCCTCACGTCCCCGAGAGCCCGGGCTATATCCCCATATGTCGAGACCATTCCTCGAGGTATCTGAGCTGCGGCATGACACACAATGCTTGTCAGATCAGGTATCCTCATCTCAGATTCTGGTGATATGAATCCCATAACTATCCCTTTCTAGATCCAATATGGTTACGCGTTCGACTGCTGGAAGAGCCACATTAATCACGAGCACCTTCCTCCTTCGCTTACCGAAATCCTCAAGGCTCGTTTGTGTTTCGAAGATCTCCACCCCTTTTCTACCCTTGTGCACGTGCCCATGGATCACAATGTCTGGCTTTCTTTGCTTGATGATTTCCTCGAACATTTTTGACCCCATCTCAGGAAAGCGGCTCTCATTCTCACCATCCATGGTGAGGTATGTGGGTGAGTAATGCATGAGAAGTACGAGTATATCTTCCCTGCCCCTAATCAGGAGATCCGAGATCCTCTGTATCCTCTCCTTGTACAATTGCCAGATGCCCTGAATATTGTTTCTCTGCCACCACGTTGGTCGATCCAAGGCGCCCTGGGTTCCGACAATCCTCACCCTCAACCCATCAATGTCTAGGACAAGGGATTCATCGTCCAGGAACTTTATTGGGAATCTGCTCCTGTATTCCTCATGACTCTGGGAGTACTCTTCGTTGCCGAATACTGATATTATGGGAGCATCGGTGCTGTTCTTCAGGATCTCTGTCGTCAAGGAGAAAGACTCCAAATCGTTCCTGTCTGTCAGGTCTCCTGCCAGGAGCAAGAGATCCATCTTCGCGAGATCCCTCAAGGAAGGAAGTAGGAACTCCATGTATCGATCTCCGTGGAGGTCCCCGAAGGCAGCAATCTGCATGCAACTCAATCTGTTTCAACCATAGAAATGACTGTTGGTTGCAGAGAAATATCTGGTATGGGCTTCAAAACACTCTCAAATGATCTTTTTCTCGTGTCTTCTTTCAGAAATCGAAAGTAACGAAATCGCCGGATAATGACTCAGAAATGGAGCGATTTCAGATATATATTATGATGTTGTTATTAATAACAGATTTTAAATAGAGCAATCACACATAAAAATCCATAGTGGATGGTCTAATTGAGAATATAAAGGGTCTACTAGATCGGATTTATGAGCGCCGCTTCACATACTTCTTAATCTTGCTTATCCTGACCCTATTCTCCTTGCCATTGGGTGTGATCGACCCCGAATTGAATCCGATTTTCATCCTGTTTCTATCACTATCAATAGTCTCAGGTGTATTTGCGATGAGCAGGGAACGGACCTTTATTTCAATCGCATTGCTCGTTGGGATACCGGCGATCCTAGCTAAGTGGATCACATATGCATTTCACTCCGACACGGGGGATATTTTTGGGTACGTCTTTTCAATCATCTTCTTTGGGTTCTTTGCAATTTTCCTTCTGATACAAGTACTCAAGTCAGATAGGATTACGGGCGATACCATTGCGGGCGCCATAAGCATCTATTTACTGATCGGCATCGCCTTCGCATTTTCCTACATATTAATGGAACAGCTCCAGCCCGGATCTTTCTATTTCAATGCTGAGATCAAACCCAATGGACTCAACCTTATGGATTATGTCTACTTCAGTTTCGTGACAATGACCACCATGGGATATGGGGACATCACGCCCGTTACCCCGACCTTACAGTCTGTCGCGTACTTCGAGGCGCTGATAGGGTCGATATACATCGTGGTGTTCATCGCCCGGCTCGTCAGCAGTTATGGGAAAGAACGTCAGAGGTTGTAATCCATCCAACGTCATCCAATCCGGATCATCATCGAATAATGTGCTGGCTGTCTTTACTCAGGTTGCAGAATGGCTTCAGCTGCCGGTCTTTCCCTGACCATTAGCACAATAGAGGCACTGATGAAAAGCAATATTCCAGTGACCACCACCGATAGTGTCCAGTCCCCCGTGATGTCCCGAAGGGTGCCAGCAACGACGGGTGATAGCACCGCACCTATCTCCGCCACGAGATTCCACATACCGAAAGCCTGACCCATCATCTCCTTTGGTGCTAGATCTGATGTCAAGGTCATATGGACCGTCTGCATAGCCGCAAATGGAATCCCTATGGAGAACATTGTGATTCCAAGAACGAAAACGTCATTACCCCCCGTCCATAGGTATACGGCCAGGAAAAGCACCAATCCACCAACCATGGCACAGAGAGCGATATAAGGCCATTTTCTACCACTCCCCCTTACGGCTGTATGATCACATACCTTCCCCCCTAAAGGATATCCGATAGCGTTGGCCACGCCAAAAAGACCGGCATAGATGGCTGCCCCTGACAGCCCAATGTCAGAAGCCTCCGAGACCACTAGAAGGCTCCAGAATCCGAAGAACCAGAGGGTGTACAGGATGGGGACGGCAGAAACATACATCAGGACCAGATTGCCGTCCTTCAGTACCGCTGCGGACTTCTGACCAAGCAGTCTGTAGATCACCGCCACCAATATCAATGCCACAAGCACCACGGCCAGCGCCTGTTCTATTGGGCCCCAGCCCTGCCAGAGGGTGAGCGTGAAGGTCGTCATTATGATCGCCATGAATATTCCGGTAAAGATGAGCAGTCTGGCGAGCGCTGGAAGGAATCTCTGTTTCCTCTCTCCCGGTGGCCTCACGAACCTCATGACCCCCATGGCTACCAGCACGGTGGGCAAGGAAAACAGGAGGAAAGGAACGAACCAAGCGATTTCATTTCCCCAGACCTCCGCTGCAAGATCAAGAATGTAGGGCGTGGCAATGGTGGCAATGGTCAGTCCAGCCGACAAGCCCACGAAGACAATGCCCATGCCAAGCCCTTTCTTCTCTTTGGGGGTGACCTCGCTAACCAATGCCCTGTCATTTGAGTAATAGGCTCCCTCACCGAGTCCTGTCAGAACCCGAGCGGCAACGAAAGCGTTCAAGGAACGGGTAAGGGCACTGATAAAGGTCGCCACACCCGCCCAAGCAGTGCTAATGACCACCAAGGTCTTCCGACCGAATTTATCGCCAAGGTAGCCGGCAGGGAATTGGGTAAGCATGTAACCCGCAAAGAACATGCTTCCAATGATGCCTCCAAGGGCATGGGGCATGGGAGCATCCACCATGAATGCCACATTGTTATCGATCATCCAGGCGACCACCGGACCGGTGATACTTCTATCGATGTACAAGAACATCCATGCAAGGAATAGCCAGACCCAGGCCGTATGGTATGGCTTCCAGCCTTTCCGAGCCTTTGATGTGGCAATCTCCGGATCTCTAGAATTATCAAGGCTCTTAGACTCGCCCGCCATCCTTTCATCTCCTTGCCATTTCCTGGATTGGCGGGCTGGAAAAGGTCAAACAATGCCCGGCTTGAAGATGTTGATTTTTATTATTAACTGTTGCCCTCGATACGGGATTGTCCGCTATTCAAAGTTGACGTTGATCGTTCATGGGAACTGAACCTCGACCATCACGAGGTCCCTGGAACAGCTATCGAAATAGTGCTCTTCGTTCTTGTCGAAGTACATGAAGTCCCCCTCATGGAACTCCCTGATCTCCTTTCCGTTATCGACCTTTCCACTGCCGGAGATGATGTACATCGCTTGTCTCATCGGGCGTCTGTGAATTCTCTTCGGCAGGTAAGTGGCCGGACCAGCAATTCTCAGTCCGAATACGATTTGCTCATCATTCAAGAAGTCGATGATCTTCACCTTACCTCTTTCAACTTTCACATCGATACTTCCCAGATCAGATGAGTTGACGATTCTCATTCCGTACCACCGTACTCCTCCCAGTGGAATAGATCTTCCATCTCCTTCCTGTGCCTTGGTTCTGGATCCTCGGCGGGATATCCAAGGGTGAGGCAGGCGGTGACAACCTTTCCTTCGGGGACCTTCAAGTATCTAGCCACAGCTTCACGGTCGAATGCTCCGATCCAACAGGTCCCAAGTCCCTTTTCCACCGCGGCGAGAGCGATGTGGTCGAATGCAATGGCCAGATCGACCCTCTGCCATTTCTGCTCCGGATTATCAACACCGACCAATAATACTGAGCAGTCTGCGATGAACTTCTGATCCTTGCACAAGGGTACCAGCTCTTTCTTCCTGGTCTCATCCCGGACCAAAATGATCTCCCAGGGCTGCCTGTTGGATCCTGATGGCGCCAGCCTGGCAACCTCGAGTAATTCCCTGAGATCCTTCTCAAGTATGGGCTTCTTGGTGTACTTCCTAATGCTCCTTCTTTTCTTGATTGCGTTCAGGACATTCAGTAAACCACCTCCTTTCCGCTTTCATCATATTATTACACCCCTGTCTAGAAATCGTTTTGGGAAAGGGTTAAGTCCAACTTGGGACGAATAGCTGGTGATGACCGATCCATTGGCAAGGTATTGGGGTATCCTCGAGGGAAGATCCAAGGCCTCCTATCTCTTGCTCCGCTCTCACGACGTGGAATTTGATACGACTCGCTCAACCGACGAACTCTGGGATATTCATCGTAAAGAGATGGATCGGTTTCGTCGAGGGGAGCATCCAGACTCTCACGCCACTAACCTATTGGATCTTAAAGAGGAGATCGCCAAGCGCATCATGCGCTCCTGCCAGTTCTGTGAGAGAAGGTGTCGTGTCGACAGAACCGAGGGGAAGAGAGGGCACTGCGGGGTACTCGAACCGCGGATATCAAGCGAGTTCATTCACCGCGGGGAGGAACCCCCTCTAGTACCTTCGTACACCATCTTCTTCGCGGGTTGCACCTTCGATTGCGTTTTCTGTCAAAACTACGACATCAGCACTGATCCTGACGCGGGGATATCCTTCGAACCAGAGGTTCTAGCCGATCGGATTGAGAGGCGGTTTGAACCAACCAGTATCGGAAGGTACTCGATCATCGAAAAGGCCAGAAATGTCAATTGGGTGGGAGGGGATCCTACCCCCAATCTCCCCTACGTCCTGACTGTGCTGAGGGAGTGCAGGGCCAACATTCCACAGGTATGGAACTCCAACATGTATCTCACCCCTGAGTCGATGGCGATTTTGGACGGCGTTATCGACCTGTATTTGACCGACTTCAAGTATGGAAATGATGAGTGCGCGGAGAGACTTTCCAACGCTGCCCGCTATTGGGAAGTCGCCACCAGAAACCATATCGAGGCTTATCGACAGGCCGATATCATCGTTCGGCATTTGGTCCTGCCCAATCATGTCGAATGCTGTTCCCACCCCATCCTTGAGTGGCTTGCGGACAACATGCCTAAAGCATTGGTGAATGTCATGGCCCAGTATCGTCCGGTCCACCGAGCAAAGGAGCATAGGGATATTTCACGTCATCTTCGAAACGATGAATACCTGGCGGCATTGAGTCGTGCAAGGGATCTAGACCTTCATCTGGTTATCTAGTTCCCGCCCTTATCGTTCTGTAACCAAACCGTTCTCTGCGGGAACGGTATATTGACATCATGCTCCCTGAACGCACGGTCAATGTTCTCCCTAACATTCGAGCCTACAAGCCATTGGTTGTTTAGGTCATCTACCCACAAGAACAGCTTGAATACCAGTGCGGAGTCCGCGAACTCGGTGAACCTGATCCAGGGATAATGTTCTGGGTCTTTGAGGACATGCGGCTCTGCCATGGCTGATTCCATGATCAGCTTCTTCACAAGTTCGATGTCAGAACCATAGGCCACACCCACTTCGACCTTGACCTTGTACCGGAGATCGGGTCTCACTATGTTGGTGATCTTGCGGCTTGCCATTTCGTTATTGGGGACGATGAAGTTCTCGGATTTGAATGTGTTATATAATGTCGTGGAACGCATCCCTATGCGCCTCACTTCGCAGACATCATCCTCATAGAGTATGAGGTCACCCACCTTGAACGGCCTGTCCAGGAGTATGGACATACCGCTGAAGAAGTTGGAAAGGGTGTCCTGTGCGGCGAATCCGATTATGATTCCCAGTACGCCGAATCCAGCAAGGAATACTGTAAGATCGTACCCGAAGTGATTGAATACGAGCATGACCCCTATGAACGGGATTATGATCATCCCTAGTTTCTCGAAGAGAGGTACCAAGGTATCATCCAGGTCCATCTCGGTCTTGTTTGAGTAAGCATGGGCGTATGATATCAGCACGTTATCATAGATCTTGTATGAAAGCCAGACGAGAAGAATGATGAAGCCTACTGCATAAATGTCCTCTATTGCTAGGAGTACGTTGGACGGTAGATTGAGTATCTTCAGCGACGACGTGAATCCATATAGTAGGATTATGAAGAAGACTGGGCCTCTTAGTATTTTGACGACACGGTCGTCAAGATCGGTTTCTGTTTTTCTAGAAATTCGGTGGACGATTGGATCCACGATCAGAATGATGAAGAATGCAATTCCAATCCAGCCCAATACCGTGATTATGAAAGCGCCGTATGTGGTGTCAAGGGGCGGAGGGAATGGATTGTCCCAGATGCCGAATATCTTGTTGTTTCCGGCCGTGGTCCCGTAGAGCGCCTTGACGGTTAGATCGAACTCCTTTGTGATGGTGATCTGGCTTTCAGGTGATTCCATGAGGGTTGCGTTGAAGAAGATGGTGAATTCGATCTCACTGCTGGACATCTCCCTGTGGGCGACCAAATAGACAATGAAAGTTGTTGAGTTGCTAGGCGTAATCGTTTGATATGCTGGTGAAATGCTGATCTCTAGATGTTCGATCGATGAAGGAGATAGTGAAGGTTTTACGATGATGACAGAGGTGTCGTTGTTGTACACCACCCATTCAAAAGATGTTCCCTCACTGGCGGTTATCTCCTTGTCATAGCTGTCCACCTCGAAGATGGTTATACTCTGAGCTGAGGCCATCGGTGCGACCACAGATACCAATATCAGTGCGAGCGGGATCGCCAGCAAGAGTGCCTTTGCCCTCATCTAGCAGCGGTCATCATCCCGAGACAATAAATAAGTAACCGTCTCCAAGCCCGCTTTTTCCTTTATTAATATTAACTCCATCGAATCCTAACAAAGCCTTTTTATTTCTGCAGGGGATAGCTGCCATCACATGGACTGGATGCCCATCCTAAAGATCGCCATCGCCTTCATCGTACTACTGCTCGCATCTTGGTCTGACTGGCGAACAAGGATGGCTTCCGATGGCTTCTGGATAATCATCGGTACCTTAGGTATGATCTTCCTTGCCTTCCAGATCTATCAAGATGGTGTATCCCCGCTGTACTACCTCTTCCTGTTCCCGTTGGGTGTATTCTTCTATGACATCTTCTGGGACAGGCCAGGTCTTTTTGAAAAGGATGGCGACGAGATTGCTCTAGGTCTCTATATATCCGCCTTCATAGTGCTCGGAGCCCTACTTGTGATATTCCAGACCGATGAATACTTCTGGAAAATGATATCCATTCCCATCGTCTTCCTCATCCTCATACTTCTTTATGTCTTCGATATATTGAAGGGTGGGGCAGATGCCAAGGCTTTGATATCCCTGGCATTACTATTCCCCTTCTACCCCGTGTTCCTCAATTTCCCTCTGATAACTATACCATCCGAGCTGGTTCAATATTTCTTCCCGTTTGCGATACTAATGCTCTTCAACGCGGCCTTGTTCCTTATGGTGTTCCCCATTTCCTTTGCGTTCTATAACGTGATCAAGGGCGATGCGAGGTTCCCGCTGATGTTCTTCGGTTATAGGATGAGCGTTGAGGATGCCAAGAAGAAGTTCGTCTGGACAATGGAAAGGGTGGACGATGATGGTGAGCGAAAGACCTT
Organism: Methanomassiliicoccales archaeon; assembly: GCA_013415695.1. Lineage (NCBI taxonomy): Archaea > Methanobacteriati > Thermoplasmatota > Thermoplasmata > Methanomassiliicoccales > Methanomassiliicoccales archaeon. The sequence goes on from JAAEEP010000002.1 coordinate 122,658, forward strand.
CCTCTTCCCCAAGGGAGATTACGAGCATGAAGAAGTCCTTGACGGGCTGGAAGCAGCGGGTGCAGATAAGATATGGGTAACGCCCAAGATACCCTTCCTGATACCGCTGACGATATCGCTCCTCTTCTCTGCATTCGTAGGGAACATCTTCTTCTACTTCTTTCCCTGAGCGAGACCGGTACTGCACTCCCATTCCAATGGACATTCCACGCATCTCGGATCGGGACGGCAGTACGTTTTTGCCAGCTGTATGAAAAGTGCGTACAATCTGCCAAGTTCGACCGGGTCATTGGAGAACCTGGACTCAACGTATTGCTGAACCTCGTCGTAATCGGTGGAGTCAAGAAGACCTGTTCTTTCCAGGATTCTGAGGACGTAGGCTGCGGCGACGAACTTGGATCTTTTTCCGGCGAAAAGAAGTATGGAATCCGCAGTCTCCTTCCCCACTCCTTTCAGGGATAGGAGCTCGGCCCTTGCGCTTTCGATCTCCTTGTTCAATAATAGTTCCGGCATTCCTTCGTACTCAAGTTGAATGTGAAGTGCCAATTCCCTAATCCTCTCGGCCTTCTGACGGTAGAACCCGCAAGGCCTGATTGATTTTTCCAACAAGTCAATATCGGCATATGCAAGCTTATCGGGCTCTAGCAAACCCCTTCTCCTCAGCTCGTTCAAGGACTTCTCCACACTGTCCCAGTTGGTCTGTTGGGTAAGGATGGCTCCCACCATCACCTCGAAGGCCGATTCGGAAGGCCACCAGTCTTCGACCTCGAAGCATTCTTGAAGTCTGTTGTAGAGGAGATCAAGGTCCATCAGAATCGCGAATGATCATTCCACGATAAAACGCTTATACATACGCATCTTTCATCGGACGATCATGTTGAGCGAACGTCCGCATTTTCCACATTTCCCATCCTTCAATTCAACGACATTCGTCCTGAATCCCGTTCTCTGGATGACCAAGGTCCCACAGTCTGGGCAGTAGGTGTTCTCCCGATCATCGGAAGGTACATTTCCAAGATATACGAATGCCAAGCCTTCTTTCTTTGCGGTGTTGAAGGCCATGTCCAGCGTGGAAATCGGAGTGGGTTTGATGTCTGTCATCATGTAATCAGGATGGAATCGGGTGAAATGAACGGGCATCTCGATGGAGATCGAGGAGACCCATTTCGAGAAATCCCTTATCTCATCCTCAGAGTCGTTCATGTCTGGAATGATGAGATACGTCAGCTCGACGTGGATTCCGAGAGAGTGGGCGAGTTCCACGGTGTTGAGCACAGGTTGAAGGTATGCCTTGCAGACCTTGCGGTAGAAGTCATCCCTAAAGGCCTTCACATCGATGTTCATCGCATCGAGGAAAGGAGCGATCTCCCTAAGGGGTTCCTCGTTGATGTAACCATTCGTTACATATGTCGTGGCCAAACCCCTCTCCTTGGCAACCACTGAACTGTCGAATGTGAACTCATGCCATATGGTAGGCTCGTTGTAAGTCCAGGAGATGATTCTGCACCTGTCACGCTCACTGATTTCGCTCACCTGCTCCGGGGACAGATTGCTAATTTGAAACATCTCCACATTGGCTTGCGATATGGAATAATTCTGGCAGTGAAGGCAGCGGAAGTTGCAGCCGATACTTCCCAGAGATAGTGCCATCTCTCCTGGCATGAAGTGGAATAATGGCTTCTTTTCTATTGGATCCACATGAATAGATGATGCTTTTCCATAGATCAAGGTCATTAGATTGCCGTTGTGGTTCTGCCTTACACCGCATATTCCTTTCTTATCAGGGGCTATGGCGCAAGTATGGGGGCAGAGGCCGCAGGAGACCTTTCCACCAGCCTTCTTCCAGAACTTGGCCATTTTCATATTATCAGGCAAAATGTTCCCAACCTCGATTCTCAAGGTTAACTATCTCCCCCTGCCTGGATAAAATGTTTTCTCTGCCCTCCATCGCCCTTCCAATGATCCTGATGCCTGGAATATCTCTCCTGACGTCATCCAGTCCATCTGGGGAGATGGTGAAGAGCAATTCATAGTCACCGCCGAAGAATAGCACCAGCTCTTCTAGGTCTACCCCAGATATCCCCGACATCTGAGCAACATCCTTTCCCATGGGAATCGATTCCCATTCCAGTTCGAAGGCTACTCCACTGGCGTTCGAAAGCAGATGTACAGAATGAGCCAGTCCATCTGATATGTCAATGCAGGCCGTGACATGACCCGATCCCGACAAGGACCTCCCTTCTATTATTCTAGGCCATGGCTCCATGAGAGCTCTTATTCCCCTAGGACAGTCGATTTTCTCCCTAATTGAAATGAATCCAGCTGCTGCCTGGCCAAGTTCCCCGGTCACGGCCAGGAGATCACCAGGTACCGCCCCGCTCCTTCTGAGGAGTCCCTCCTTATTGACCTTACCCAAGGCGGTGCCGGTCAGGATGATCTCCTTTGCTTCCTTGGTATCTCCGCCCAGGAGGCTCACTCCCATTTTTCTGGAGCAATCGTCGGCACCTTGGATCATTGCCATCACCCTATCGGCATCCATATCCCTGGGCAACCCCATTGCCAACAGCAGTCCGAGCGGTTCTGCTCCCATAGCTGCAATGTCACTGTAGTTAACCGCGGCCACCATCCAACCGATCTGCCAGTCAGTCATGCCAGATGGCGAGTGCGAGACCTTAGAGACAAGGTCGGTGCTGACAACAAGGTAAAAGGATCCCATATCGATGGCCGCAGCATCGTCACCCGGTCCTACTGCCACCCCACTTTCCAACCTTTCCAGTATTCTGGAGACAATGGCTTTCTCCCCCAGGTCGTCCAGTCTCGCCATGATGCATGGAGGGTACTAGGTTCGAGAAATAATTTTCTGAGGTTGCCAATCAATTTCATCATCACTTTTTCCATTTTATTCGATGAATTACTAGGATATTCGGAATGAAAATCCATTGAGATAACTGTATTCGAGATGATTCCCCGATTAATATCATAATTCTTGGTAGAAGTGAATTGATATTGATGTTCATTTTTTCCAAAGGATTAAAAAGCACCTTCCGATTAATCCTAGTTCCAATGAAGATCGAAGTCCCCTATGGCGTAGATGAGATTTTGGAGGCGGAGATCCCCGATATCAATTTGATTGGAATCGTCGAGCCGAATGAGGTCGAGTCCAAAGACGGCTTCGATGAAATACGGGATTCCCTTGACAACCCAATTGACTCTCCTGAGCTTGCTGAGTTTCTAAAGGGTTCCGAGAACCCAGTGTTCATACTCAATGATGGGACCAGACCAACACCTTCCAGCAAGGTCCTTGAGGCACTCTCAACAAGGATCAACATGTCATTCCCCAAATACCTGATCGCTACAGGGGCTCACCGGGCTCCAACTGAGGATGAGTACCTTTTCATCTTTGGCAGGTTCTACGATATGCTGAGAGGAAGGGTCCATGCACATGATTCAAGAAAGGATCGAACAGTCTACTTGGGAGATTCAAAGAATGGCACGGAGATGTGGATAAACGAGATCGCGGTGGACGCGGATAGACTGATCATCATAACTAGCGTCGAGCCCCACTACTTCGCTGGTTACACTGGCGGTAGGAAATCCATCCTACCGGGCGTTGCTTCATTCGACACCATCGAACAGAATCACAAGTTGGCCATGAGGAAGGAGGCTCAGTCCCTCTCTTTGGACGGGAATCCGGTGAACGAGGACATGGTGGACGCGCTGAAAGTGCTGGAAGGCAAGGAGATCTTCGCCATCCAGATCGTGCTGGATCGTCATCACAATATCTACAAGGTGGCATCTGGGAATCTGTTAAGCAGCTTCAGGAAAGCCGTGACCTGGGCAAAAGAGGTCTTCTCAGTGGATGTGGGAGAGAAAGTGGATGCGGTAATAACCGTGGCCCCATATCCCATGGACGTGGATCTTTACCAGTCCCAAAAAGCCATGGACAATGCCAAATGGGCTCTGAAGGAGGGAGGGAAGCTCATACTCGTCTCCAAGTGCAGGGATGGGATAGGGCACGATACTTTCTACAAGCAGCTTTCCATGTCGGAGAACCCATCCGAGATATTGGAGAATCTAAAGAAGGAGTACCAACTTGGGTTCCACAAAGCCGCAAAGCTTGCCGAGGTGGCTCTATGGGCGGATCTCTGGGCGGTTACCGACCTTGATCCTGGTACTCTCAGTAAAGCTAATATACAGCCCTTCGATAGCTTACAGGCTGCGGTCGACGCCGTCCTCCAGTGGAAGGAGGACGCCAAGATACTTGTGTTGATGAACGGCAGCGTCACAGTACCCAGAGTTGATTGAAATGACCGATTCAGACTTCATCGACGCGAAGCATCTAGAGAAGATGCGCAAGGCCTTGATGACCTGCACCTACTGCGGATTCTGCAAGAGCGTTTGCCCGGTCTTCGATGATGTGAGATGGGACCCAAGTGCGGCCCGGGGTCGAAATATTCTTGCCTACGGTCTGCTGAATAAGGACATACCCGCCGACGATTCGGTGATCGAGTATATCTATCAATGCACCACTTGCAAGGACTGCGAGAGACGCTGTCCTTCCAACATTGAAGTGGTGGACATCGTTGAGAGCTGCAGAAGGGACCTGGTGGAGAACGACAAGTTGCTTCCCAAGCACCGCAGGATAGTGGATAACATAATCAAGTTCGGTAACCCCTACGCCGAGGAAGAGAGCGTTGCCAAGACTCTGGGTAAGGAGCCTAAACATGCCGAGGTGGGTTACTTTGTGGGTTGCACTAGCGCCTACCGCAATCAGAGTACCGCCGATGCTACCATTTCCATTTTGGAGAAGACGGGAGTGGATTACACACTTCTGGATGAGGTGTGTTGCGGGAGCGTGATGCAGCGCATAGGATGGAACGAAGAGGATCTCGTGGATCTCATGGAACGCAACGTGAAAGCAATTGCTGACCTGGGGGTCGAAGAGGTCATTTTCTCCTGCGCTGGGTGTTACCGAATGTTCAAGGAGGAGTATCCCAAGTTCGTGGATGTTCCCTTCAAGGTTCTTCATGTATCGGAGTTCCTTGCGGATAGGAATCTCAAGCTCAAACCATTGGCCAAGAGTGTCACATATCATGATCCCTGTCACCTGGGTAGGCACTGTGAGGTGTACGAGGCACCCCGCGAACTGCTAGCCAAGATACCTGAAATAGATTTCAAGGAGATGCCGAGGAACAGGGACACTTCAAGATGCTGTGGTGGCGGCGGCGGAGTGAGATCTGCCTACCCTGAATTGTCTGGTGATATAGCAGGTGGGAGAGTAAGAGAGGCGGAGATCGCCGATATTCTGGTGACCTCATGTCCTTTCTGTGTGAACAACCTCAAGCTTGGATGCGATAAGGTAGGCTCAGATATCGAGGTCATGGACCTTGTAGAGCTGATAGAATCGCTCCTCAAAGAGTGAGATGATAGCTAGGTTCAGATTCTACGGCAGTCTGAGGGAGGCAAAGGCGGAATGGACCCGCTTCCATCTCCCGGCGATGGTTGATGATGAGCGGCAGCTCTTCACCAAGGCATTCGCCTTCATCGAGGACGCAGATCCGATAGAATTGGCAAGTCTTAAGGGCGATGTTGAAGACCTCGGGGGAAAAGCTTACCGTTGCGACACCTCCATCTCAAGAATGCTGATTGTCGGCTCTCGGGACATGTTCCCAGAACTATCGGAGATTGCATCTCCAGTCGCCGTCACCCTGAGGGAGGCGCTCTCCAATTTACTTTGCCGGGAGAATAGGACTATCAGAATTGGCGGACATGACATCGTTCTCGACCGTACGCAGGTAATGGGAATCGTGAACGTCACTCCAGATTCATTCTCAGATGGCGGTCTTTGTTTTGGGGTCGATAAGGCTTTTGATCGAGCATTGCAGATGGCGGAATACGGAGTGGACATGATCGATGTGGGAGGAGAGTCCACTCGACCATTCTCTGATCCAGTATCGGAGTCGGAAGAGCTGAAGCGTGTGATCCCGGTTATTGAGAGACTTTCTGATGAATTGAGAGTTCCAATATCCGTGGACACCAGGAGGCCCAATGTGGCCTCGAGGGCTTTGGAGTCCGGTGCGGTCATGGTCAACGACATCTCTGGACTTCGAGATCCCGCCATGATATCCGCGGTCGCAAATGCTGGAGTGCCAGTCGTCCTGATGCACATGAGGGGGGAGCCCAAGACCATGCAGGAGAACATTCGCTATGATGACGTGGTGGGCGATATAATGACGATTCTCAAGAGGAATATCTCCGCAGCGATGGAGGCTGGCATGGATCCTGAGAACATCATAATCGACCCGGGAATAGGCTTTGGAAAGACCACTGATAACAATCTGGAAATCATCCGCCGCCTATACGAGTTCAGATGCATGGACCACCCCATCATGGTGGGACCCTCTAGGAAGAATTTCATAGGCAAAATCCTGGATCTTCCCGTAGCGGAAAGGTTGGAAGGGACCCTGGCAGCCTCAGTGGCATCAATCATCAACGGGGCGGACATGATCCGGGTTCATGATGTGAAAGAAGCTGTAAGAGCTGCGAAAATGGCCGATTCCTTTAGAAGGTTCTGAAAAGGGGTCACATCGTGGCAACGAAGCCAATGATTATGAAGGCCACAGCCGCACCCATGTAGAAGATCAGCATCTTTCTTGATTCCTTCTTCCGTTTTTCCATTAAGGTTTTCTTGCACTCCTCTGAGCAGAAATCCTCACCCTCAGGTATTGGGTCATCACAGTAGAAGCAATGGGAATGTGGTGGAAGACTCGCCGCCATCCTTCACACAAACTCCTTGAACATACTTAATCCTTTTCAGGGGCCAGGTAATGAAAGGAATTCAAGCGCTGTCTGCTTAATTATCCTAGAGCAGGCGATCACGCTCTCGATGCTCACGAATTCCTCTGCCTCGTGTCCCTTGCATCCGCTTGGACCGAAGACCACAGATGGTATCCCGGATTGGTTCAGAATTCCGGCTTCTGGCCAACCCTCCATTCCACCCAATTGAATCTCCATACAAAGTGAATTGGCAGCGGACATGAGAGAATGGACAATATCCTCATCGGGTGATATTTCAGTAGCCTTCCTGAAGAAGATGATCCTTCCCTTGATATCGATGCCATTGTTCCGAAGGGACGATATTATCTCGTCGATCTCTTCCTGTATATCGGACTCCGTCTCGTCAGGCAACGTCCTCCTCTCGACTCTGAGTCTACAGTAAGCAGGGTATGTCGACCACCCCTCGCCACCGGAGACCTGAGAGGCGTGGAGCGATGCTCGTCCTAGGAGTTCGTGACCGGTCTCTGAGATCAAATCATCAAGCTCACTCAATCTTCCTAGGAGCTGACCGCATCCCATGATGGCGTCAATCCCAAATTCGGTATCGCTGCCGTGGGCTGCTCTCCCGCCAATATCGAATTCGATCCAGGCGAATCCCTTATGGGCTACCACCGCTTTCATGTCGACCGGTTCGATCACTATTGCGGCGTCTGCGGTGACCTCCTCAACGAGCCTATCCACCCCCACCGCTTCGAATTCCTCATCCATGGTAGCGGCGAAAATGATCTCGCCGGGCAACTCATGACCGAGAAGTCCTTCTAGTGCCAGGAGCGTGGCGGTCATCCCCCCCTTTGTGTCAGCGGATCCCCTTCCGTAGAGGCGGTCCCCTTCGATTCTTGGATCGAAGGGAGGGATTGTCATTGTGTCAATGCCCACCGTGTCCATGTGACTCACGATCAGCAGCTTTCTCTCTCCGCCTCCAAGTCTAGCTATCAGATTGCTCCGGCCGTTCTTAACCCTCTGCTCCTTGTATACTATGCCCCTCATCTCAAACCATTCTTTGAGGTAATTGGCAAGTTCCAACTCTCCTGGATGGGAGGGCGAGAGCGATGGATTGACGCTATCAATGGTGACCAGGTCGCTGAGCAATCCGATAACAGACTCTCGATCCATGGTCTCATTCCTTCTCGAAGAGGTCCGTCGAAAAATATCTCATGCCAGTATCGGGAGCCAAGGTGACCACTTTGTCCCCCGGTCCCAATTTCTCAGCCACCCTAAGTGCGGCGATCACGTTGGCACCAGATGAGATGCCGCCCATTATGCCCTCTTCCCTTGCGAGCCTCCGTGCCATTAGGATGGCATCCTCATCCGAGACGACCTCCACACTGGAGATAATGTCGGTATCGAGCACTTGCGGAATGAACCCGTCTCCGATGCCCTCTATTCTATGATCACCGTTCTCACCGTAAAGGATGGCAGAGCAACCCTCTGGTTCGACCGCGACAATCTGGGCATCGATCCCCTGCTCCTTGAAGTATCTTCCCACTCCGGTCAGCGTTCCTCCTGAGCCCACGCCAGCGATGAATGCCTTTAAATCACTTCCTGCCTGCTCCACGATCTCCGGTCCTGTCGTTAGCTGATGTGCTCTGACATTGTCAATGTTTTCGAACTGGCCGGGCATCCAATAATCTTCACTGCTCTCCAGTATCTCCTTCGCCTTGGCCATAGCAAGGTCCACGCCTACCTCTGTGCCTGGAGTGAAGACCAGATCGGCTCCGTAGGCGCGGATGACCATCTTCCGCTCCTCGCTCATCCTTTCAGGCATGACGATGGTTATAGGATATCCCTTGATTGCTGCCGCTAGGGCGAAGGCAATGCCAGTGTTTCCGCTGCTCGCCTCCACTATCCTTTTCCCTGGCTTGAGCTCACCGCGTCGCTCTGCTTCCTCGATCATATACAGGGCAATGCGATCCTTAACGCTTGCGCTGGGATTGAAGAACTCTAGCTTGATCAGCACTTGGGCTCCACTCTCTGGGGCAATATTCCTAAGTTTCAACATCGGCGTATTGCATCTAAGCTCAAGGATGTGATTTGCTACCTTCATTTCACCACCCTTCCGTTTTCTTTGGTACAATCCGCCATGGACTATCCCGGCTTTAAGAACTTTCCATTAACGCCCATGAAACCCAGAGTTGATAAATGATAAGCGGGATAGAATAGAAGGGAACATCCCCAATGACATCCTATAGAATACAATTTCTCGGAAATTCTCAACCAATCTCGAATTGAATATGATATTATTCGAACCTACATCGGTAGTAGCTACGAAATCTAGTTAATATCTGAACTATTCTTGATTTTGTTAGACGAATGCCGATGGTTGGTGAGAAAATCTTAATATTTCTGAAATCAGTGGGAGCTGCGGTCTATATTCGAAAAATGGGCTTGTGCTTTAGCTTTCAAGAATATTTCGTCAAACACCGGGGGTGTATGCGTTGAAGAAGATTAAGATAAATCTTGATAAGTGCCTCGGATGTAAGGCATGCGAGATAGCATGCGCAAGGGAGCATGCTTCATCTGAGAATCTTGCAGATGCTGCGAAGGAGAACCCCAAACCAAAGTCCAGGATCAAGATCCAAAGAGGAATCAGGATCCGGAATGAGGAAGAGCGAAGGGCCCCCTTCGGTGAATCCAAGAAGAAACTCCCCAAGAAGGCAGTATATGCTCTTCGATGTCGGCACTGCTCAAGTCCCCGTTGCGTGGACGCCTGCATAACCGGTGCCTTGAGGAAGGACAAGGAAGGTGTGGTGATCCACGAAGCGGACAAATGCGTAGGATGCTGGATGTGTATAATGGCATGTCCTTACGGGGCAATCAAGAGGGACCCCGCTTCAAAAATAATCCTCAAGTGCGATTTCTGTCTGGGGAGGTACACCCCAGCCTGTGTCGAGGCCTGCAAGACCGATGCCATAGTAGTAGTGGAGGTCGATGACTCCAGTGGAATCTTGGTCGAAGAGGTCGTTGAGGAGATTGGTTAAAATGGACAAGTTCAAATATATCGTGATCGGCAACAGCGCTGCGGGAATCGCAACCGTCGAGGGGATAAGAAAACTCGACGGTGAAGGGACAATTGCCGTTATATCTGACGAGGATATGCATGCCTACTGCCGCTGTCTCACATCCTATTACATCAAGGGTAAGGTGGCCAAGGAAGGCCTACTGTTCAGGCCCAAGACCTTCTATGAGGATCTTAAGGTAACCCCTTTCCTTGGGAAGAAGGCCATCAAGATCAAGCCAGAAGAGAACTGGGTGGAGCTTGAGGGAGGAACCAAGCTCGGATATGATGAGCTCATGCTTGGAACGGGTGCCAGCGCGGTGGTCTACGATATGCCTGGCCATGAAAAGAAGGGCGTGTTCGTATTGAGAAAATACGACGATGCGGAAAAGATACTCAGTGAGGTTAAACCCGGAAAGAAGGCCGCGGTCCTTGGCGGAGGGCTCGTAGGACTCAAATCAGCAGACGCCCTTCATGCCCGGGGGATAGAGACTTACGTCATTATCACCTCCAAACAAGTGATGTCCCAGACTATGGATCCTGAGGGTGCAAAGATCATACAGGACAGGCTTGAGGAGAATGGCCTACATGTCATCACTGGAACTAGTGTTGAAGAGATCCTGGGCGGTGATCATGTTGAGGGTATCAGACTTTCAAGCGGGGCGATCGTAGAGATTGATATCCTGGTCTTCGGAAAGGGAGTTTTCCCGAACATCCATCTTGCAGTTGACGCTGGTCTGGAGACCGATTACGGCATCCTTGTAGACGAGCACATGAGAACCAGTGTCGCCAATATCTACGCAGCGGGGGACGTGGCAGAAGCCAAGGACCTGATCAATGGAGGTCGTTACATCCATGCCATATGGCCTAACGCGGTGGAACAGGGTAAAGTCGCTGGACTGAACATGGCCGGCGGAAACGTGGAATACGAGGGAGGCATGGGAATGAACTCAGTCGAGTTGTTCGGCCTTCCATCGATAAGCATGGGCATCACCAAGCTTCGAAAGCCAGATGATTCATATGAGTTCCTGTCCAAGCTTGAGCCTGATAAACCCTTCTACCGCAAGATAGCCGTCAAGAACGGAAGACTGGTGGGCGCTGTTTGCATTGGCCAGGTGGAGAACGCTGGCATCTTCGCAGAGCTCATCCGCCAGAAGATCGATGTCTCCGAAATCAAAGAATTGCTACTGGATGAGGACTTCGATTACGCGAAGTTGCACGACCTCAAGATACTGGACGACGAGGACATGTTCGTGAAGGTGTCTTGAGGGTACTAATCGAACACAGACATTCCAGCCATCTTCTTCTATTTTTAACAATTTTTATCTAGGCGTAGCACATGCCATGGAACATGTGGAAGGTGTTCGGGGTACCCGAGAATATCATCGAATCTGGAGAGGTCTGGAAGAACCAGTTGATCGAGCTCTCCAGGAGGAAGAAGGGAAGGCCTCGGTTCTTGGAGATCATGGAGGTCGCTGAGGTCTCCCATTGGTTCGATAGCATCAAAGAGATACATGTGTTCTATGTTGAACTGCCGGAGAGGTTTGGGTCAGATGATGTTGAGTTCATTAAGGATTTCATCATTAAGATAATCAAGGGAAGCGAGGAACCCGTGATATCACTTTTCGATGATCCCCAGAGGTACACTGTGATCATTACCTCAGAGAGTGAGAAGGACGTCTACAGAGGAATGAAGAAATAGGATCGATATCCGCTAGGATAGTTATTCTCCATTTTTTGTCAGAGGGTGGGTCCAACTCTCCAAATGTCCACGAAGCGGTATCCAAGTACCTCCGCCTTTGTCATCTTGCCAGAGGCGACATTTAGTACTTCATGATAGAGCTTTTTACCTGCCTCTGAAATTCCCATTCCTGCCGTTATGATGTCGGATACATCGACGTCGATGTCATCCTTCATAGTCTTCGCTGTTCTGGGATTTCCCGTGATCTTCATCACAGGAACCACTGGGAGTCCAAAGGGAGCGCACAGTCCTGTGGAGAAAATTACCAGCTGAGCTCCTGCGGCCATGAAACCCGATACGACCTCGACCTCCCGCCCGGGAGAATCCATTACGATGAGACCATTCTCAGAAGGTTTCTCGGCGTACTCGATCACTTCATTTAGAGTCCTGCTTCCCGCCTTTGCTATGGCACCTATGGACTTCTCCTCGATGGTGGACAAACCTCCTTTGATGTTTCCGGGTGTTGGCTGAGATCCTCGTATGTCAACGCCGGTCTTGATGCCCTCCTCTTCTATCCTGTCAACGATCTGGAGCAGTCGCTTTGCCACCCTCTCGTTCTTCGCGCGCTTCGCCATAATATGCTCGGCCCCAATGATTTCGGTGGTCTCGCCGATTATGACCGTTCCCCCATCATCTATAATCATGTCCGCTGCATATCCAGTGGCCGGGTTCGAGGCAACTCCAGAGGTCGTATCTGAGGCTCCGCACTTGATTCCCACCGTAAGGTTCGACAGATCGAAAGGTTTTCTTGAAGTCATCGATGCCTCCTGAGCCATCTCCCTAGCAATTCTTACGCCTTTGTCTATTGCCTGAAGTGTTCCGTTCTCTTTCTGGATACCAATGACCTCAACGTGCTTTCCGGTTCTCGCGATATCATCAGCGAGCTGTAGGGGATCGACAGCTTCGCACCCCAAGCTAACGACGAGGACTGAGCTACAGTTAGGATTAGATCCAAAGCCCACCAAGGTTCTTCTTGTCATATCCAGATCCTTGCCCATCTGGATGCAACCCTGGTGATGCAGGAATGCTCGCGTATTCTCCACCCTCGCCTCTATTCGTTTGGCTACCTCGTTCGCACAGACTACCGAGGGAAGAATGGCGACATGATTCCTGACACCAGCATCTCCATTCTCCCGTTCAAATCCCATGAATGTTTCCATAGCTCATTCCTCCTGGGAAACGAGATCCCCTCTGCCTCTCAGACTCTCCACATTGTGAACGTGAACATGTGCTCCCTCTTTGATACTCACAGTGGCCTTTGCGATGACCTCACCATACTTCAATATCTCCTCTCCGAGCTCGATGTTCCTGGTTGCGAACTTGTGGCCAAAAGGAATGTCCTGAAGGATTTTTATAACTCTATCCTCGCCATTCCGTATTGTGACCTCTTCGCTCTCCTTGAGCTCATCCAGCGCGGTTGCCACATTATCCTTTTCGCTCAGAACTATAGCTTTGCTCATGATTTCCCTCCTTTTCTGTCAGATATCCATTCTCAATTATCTTGAACATTGGTAATGAGTATAACGACATTAGGCGAAATTATTCACCTCATGTCAGGAGGCACTGGAAGCACATCACCTCCGTGATGTATGATCCCTATCCTCGCCCCTTCTCCGTGCTTCTTGAGAGCCAATTCCAGAGCTTCTTGCACAGTGTCGGCGTGTATGAGGTCCATGGATTCCTTTTCCTCCCGTGTCAGCCCATCGGAGATCACATAAGTGTCCACGTCTCCTGTGGCTTTCTTAATGACCAGCAGTATCGATCCTGCCACCCGGTCATCGACCTGGTCACAAAGCATCATGCTCTTCAGTTCGGCGTAGGTTGAGCGGCCTTTCTCCGAGAGGAAGGGGTGGTTACCAATTCCATCGGGTGTCGCGCTAACGAAGATTAATGAACCGCCCTCATCTAGGGTGCGACGAGCGTAGGATAGCGGCTTGGTGGCCTGCCACATGTCAGCGTCCGCGGGTTGTGCTTCCATGATCACGATGTCCACCTTCTCCTTCAACTCCTTGACGAAGATGTCCTTTGAGTGTTTCATTCCCGCGTTATGGGCCGCGACCACATCGCCCGCGACCACCTTCACCAGCTCTTTATGAGCGTTGAACACAACATTCACGATGAAACGGAGTCCGGCCTGTTTTGCCACCTGTCTCATCTCATCCATAGCCTTGTTCTGAATTTTTCCGGCGAAGTGGAGCACGCGATCATCATCCTGGCATATGAGAAAGTGGGTGGCTGCAGTTGTTTCTGGACCGCTAATCCCTGGCTGGATGATCTTGGCTCCACCCGAAAAACCGGCAAAGCAGTGGGGGACGATGCTTCCAACCGCGATTAGGAAATCGGAGTCGTATGCCAACTTGTTGACCTTTATGGGTGTCCCGCTCTCAGTGTGGCCAAGATCAACCAATTTCTCTTCCTCCATCCACTCGTGATTGATGACCCTCACCCTCTTGTAGTTCTCCTCACCAATGCATTCCCTGATCTCCCCTTCCTCCATGTAGCGGTGAGTGCCAAGAGCCACCATCACAGTGATGTCACTGTCTGGAATGCCCGCATCATTCAACTCGTCCAGAAGGATTCTCAATATCGTCCTCCTTGGAGTGGGCCTTGTGAAGTCATCCACCAGGATCATGATCTTCATACCGGCGTTCACCAGTTTTCCCAATCTTTCGCTCCCAATGGGGTTGCTGATGGCCTCCTTTACCGCAATTTCCTCATTTTCCACAGGCTCAGCCTCTTCGGGCCAAAGTTCCCATGCTAAGCCATCATCAGGGACCTCGAAGTGTAGCTCCCTCTCTCCGCAGACCACTGATCGTTTCATTTTGCCCCTCTTTCTCTTCAATTCACGACACCATATATTTACTATGCCCCGTTAACTGCTCTCAAATGATCTGCTGGATAGAATATGGGAAAAATATACGAATATAGGAACATTGCTACGGAATACAGTAGAATATAAATTCACTTTAACTAGGATATTAACGGAACCTCCTCTGGTTTCATAAAACCCCCTCTCAAAGTCTCTTTTTATAGGGTTCTCACTATATGTAGCCGAATTCTTTCAAATGTCCAGTATTATCCTCATTTTATTCTTATCTAAAATGATTTTCATAACCAATAATCAGGTGATTGATAATCTGGAAATAGCCCTTTTTTATAGAGAATTCGAAGCCCACTATGTAGGTAAGACCAATGTCGGTGGCTTTCAAAGATGAGCACAGTGTTGTTCGTTTTCTAACGCTTTTCGTAGCGGCAACATTCATTCTTATCTTACCGTTGAGTGTGGTTTTCGCAAATTGCCCTCTCTGTGAACCAAGCGGGGCGATTACAGTAACGGAGTCTCCTGTTCAGGATGATCTCTTCCTACCAGAACCTGATGGTGAAACCCCCCTAATGAGAATCCAGGGGATGCTGACCGGAACGAACACCTCACCGGTCAGCCTTCACCATCTAACTCAGGCAGAAGCCGAGGACCTGATGGAAATATTGGGTACTCAGGATTCGAATGAGGAATATAATCTCCTGATCGAAGGATTTGGAACCGGTCTTACTCCCCCGTCCAAAGAGGAATGGGACCAGATGATCGGAAGCACAATCGTCGTTGAGGTGGGTGAATACTCCATCCTTTCAGCCCCTTCAGCATATGATCTCTCGACTGACCCGTGCTTTCCACAGGTAAGGAGTCAAGGAGGCCAAGGTTCCTGCGCCGCATGGGCCACAGCATACTATTCCTATGGCTACCTGGAAGCCAAGGACAACGGCTGGACGGATGCGTCCACAGGAAACGATGATCATCTCATGTCCCCTGCCTGGACATATAACAAGGTGAATGGAGGTTCTGATTCGGGTTCATCATTGACCGGCAATGCCAGGATCATCCGTGACTGGGGAATTGCCTCGATGGCCAGTATGCCTTACAATGATCAAGATTCCGTCAGCTGGGGTACTGAGAATGCCTGGCGTGAAGCCCCTCTTCATCGCTCGGTCGATTCGTTCTACCTATCATACAACGGTGACAGCACCCTCCAGTACGTGAAGGATCTCATCTACTCAGGTACACCTGTGGCCTTTGCGATGGACGCATACGAGTATAATCCAGCATTCTCCGATGGCAACTACATCATGTCATCGTACGAGTATGACTCCACAACGATCAACCATGCTCAGACCTTCGTAGGCTATGATGACTCGGTCACCGACGACGGGGAAACAGGAGCTTTCAAAGTAGTGAACTCCTGGGGCACGAACTTCGCGGACGATGGATACTACTGGCTGACCTACGATGCCTTCAAGGAGATGGGGAGCATGCTCTCGCTCCGCTATCTCGAGGATAAATCGGATTATGTCCCTTCCATAGTGGCAACCTGGGAGTTCAGTTCCTCGCCCTCGAGGGAGGCGGACTTCGAGGCGGGGATTGGATCTTACTCTTCCCCAGCTTCTACGAAGGTGCCATATTACAGCAAGAACTCGGCCTCTTACAACCACGTCTACCCTGGGTTCATGTGTCTTGACATCACTGAGTTCCAGTCCCAATACAGCGCTGGAAACAACGAATTCTATCTTGAGGTATCATCATCAGATATCTCTGGTGCTCTTTCCTCTTTCCTCATAGAGATATATCAGGGAGGGTACTCACCAGGGACTCCCAGTTTGCTTTCCTCCGAGTCCCCTGACGTACCCATGAGTAATCCCGGTCATGTCACCAACACGATGGAGGACAGTGGTGACACAACCCCTCCATCAATATCTATCTTTGAGCCTCTAGATGGAGCGGTCACATCTATGACCCAGATGACGATCTCATGGACCGGATCAGACGCCGAATCTGGAATAGACCGCTACGAGGTCAAGCTGGACACATATTCGTGGTTTGATCTAGATACCTTGACCTCATATACATTCACCAATCTCACCCAGGGTTCACACAGCGTGCAGGTAAGGGCGTACGACTGCTCTGGGAACAATGCCTTGGATAGCGTCTCTTTCTGCGTTGACAGCACTAATCCTGGGGTCGATATACTCTCTCCTTCGAACGATGCTCTTCTCAGCTCATCATCTCTCACTGTGAGCTGGACCGGGTCTGATGCGGTCAGCGGCATCGATCACTACACGGTGCGGTTGGACCTTGGACCTTGGATCGATGTAGGTACCCAAACATCCCGTTCCTTCAGTGAGCTTGGTCAGGGCTCCCACACCGTTCAGGTCAGGGCCTATGACATGGCAGGGAACAATGGCACCGACGAGGTCAGCTTCACAGTGGACTCCATTGGTCCTGACCTGGAGATCCTAGCTCCTTCAGATGGAATGGTATATAGCTCAACCACAATCGATGTCAGCTGGACGGGATCTGATGGCGATAGCGGCATTGACTATTACCAGGTGCGGATCGACCAGGGTTTCTGGCTGAACATAGGTGCTCAGACATCTCACCAATTCACAAGTATTTCCCAGGGCGACCACACGGTGGAGGTCAAGGCTCACGACCTAGCTGGTAACCTCGCCCTGGAATCGGTATCGTTCACTATCGATACGATCTCACCTTCAGTTGGAATAGTAACTCCCGAAGAGGGTGAAGAACTCACTCAGTCGAACGTGGAGGTATCATGGTTAGTCACCGATGCAGGTGGTGTAGAATATATCGAGCTTAGGCTGGATGGAGGGGGATGGAACAACATGGGTCTTGGAACATCAGCGTTCCTTAGCCTTGATGATGGATCCCACACAATCGAGATAAGAGCATTCGATCTCGCGGGGAACGTGGGTCAGGACTCCGTCAGCTTCAACATTGATTCCTCCCTGCCATCAGTGGAAATAACCTCCCCGTTCAATGGTTCGATATTCAATCTCACCCAGGTCACTGTATCTTGGACCGGTGATGATGGCGGATCTGGAATCGACCATTATGAGTTGAAGGTTGATGACGGTATTTGGACATCATGTGGCCTCTCCACATCGGTACAGCTTGAACTCGGTGATGGGTCTCATTTGGTCCTGGTGAGAGCACTCGATGGTGCCGGTCACGCCGCAACTGATTCAGTGGGATTCAGCATCGATACCATTTCCCCCCTGGTCACCCTAATCAACCCAAACCAGGGAATTCTCGACTCCTCCTCAATCATCGTGGAATGGCAGGGTTATGATTCGGGACTTGGAATACTCGAATTCGAGCTTAAAGTGGACGGTCAACCATTCTATTCTGGTACAAATACTCAATACGAGTTGAGTTCCCTTGATGAGGGGACCCATTTCCTCATCATAAGGGCGTATGACCTCGCCTTGAACCGGGCAGAAGAATCCTTTGCGTTCACCATTGACACAGTTGACCCCTATGTTACCATAGTCTACCCCTCGAATGGGGAGATGTTGAACTCATCAACAGTGACATTGCAATGGCAGAGTTGGGATGCCACCTCAGGTGTCTCAGGCTCCTGGATGAGGCTGGATTCAGGCAACTGGAACGGAATCGGTAACGCCACATCAATGACCATCTGGTCTCTCGATGACGGATATCATGAGGTCGAAATAATGGCGATCGATCAAGCTGGAAATCAGGCGATTGATTCCATTGGATTCTCTATTTGGACAGGTGTCCTCGAGATTGAGATCGTATCACCTCATGATGGGGAGCTGCTTTCGGTCGATTCTACGACCGCAACGTGGGCGTTCAGCGGATCACCATTCGGTCTGGACCATTACGAATTGAGGTTGGACTACGGCTACTGGAGCGATATGGGGCTTCAAACCACATGCAACCTTCACTTCCTTGAGACCACTTGGCACACACTAGAGGTACGTGTTTTCGATGGGGTTGGGAACTCAGCCACTGACACAGTGCAGTTCGAGGTAGACACTATGGCACCAACAGTCTCCATCACCTCACCTCTGGAAGGGGAGGGCATCACCGCTTCATTCGTGGTAGTGAGTTGGAACATCGAGGAGTTGGGCTCGGGATTGACCTCTGTCTTGATCAATCTAGATGATGGTGATTGGATTCATGCTGGTGAAGGTCACACATTCACATCCGTCTCCCCTGGTAACCATACAATAGCATTGTGGGCGGTCGATGTGGCTGGTAACTCAGGGAGCGCAACGGTCAACTTCACCATCGAAACAATGCCACTTGGAGTGGACATCCTACACCCAGCGGAAGGGGAAATCGTCTCCAATTCAGATATCGAGATTGCTTGGTCAGGGGTAGAAACCGTCTACGGTATCGATCATTATGAGATAAGAGTCGATGACGGCGCTTGGGTGAACGTCGGACTGAACGACACATACCAGATAGAAGACCTATCTGAAGGAGTCCATGAAATCCTCGTGATGATAGTGGATGGGATAGGTGATAATGCCTCATCATCCATCACCATTACGGTAGATGTCTCATCTCCATCAGTAGAGATCATATCACCATCCTCTGGAATAACAAGAGATACGACCTTGCTTGTACAGTGGTTGGGAAGCGATGCCATTTCTGGAGTCGATTACTTCCAGTTCAGGATCGATCAGGGGCCCTGGCAGGCGACCACCGGCACATCAACAACCATCGGATCGTTGCAGGATGGAGAGCATATCTTCGAGGTGGTCATTTTCGATCTGGTAGGTCACAGCTCCTCCGACTCCCTATCTGTCACCGTCGATACCACGCCTCCTGAATTGGAGATCCTGGATCCTGTGGATGGTCTCTTGACAAACCACTCTGATATTGAGGTACGCTGGTCCCTGGAAGATGCAGATGATTCCTCACTTGAGATCAGCATCGACGGCTCGGAATGGATATCGATCGGAGCGGTCGAATCATTGGAGATCGACCTGGATGGAGAAGGGGAGCACATCCTCGAGCTCAGGGTCAATGATGAAGCGGGCAACACAGCCGTCGATAGCGTTTCGGTATATCTTGACACCACACCCCCGGTCCTGCTCATAGAGACGCCCGAAGAGTTCCAACTGTTCAATTCCTCAGCAGTCTGCATAGCCTGGCTCGCCTCGGACAACCTCTCCGAACCCATCAGTTGCTATATTTCAATCGATGGAGGTTCCTGGATGAGCCTTGGATCAATGGCATCGTACAACATCGTTGATCAAGATGATGGAGATCACACCGTTGCTGTCAAGGCATTTGACCAGGCCGGCAATTCGTTCACCAGGAGCGTCTCCTATAAGGTAGATACCTCACCACCATCTATAGAAATCGAATGGCCATCTGGAGGGTCGGTCTTAAATCAGACCGATGTGACGATAAGCTGGACGGCTTCTGATCTCACGAGCGAGGTACTCTCTGTCGTCTTCTCCATCGACTCTGGAATCTGGATTGACGTCACGGGAAACAGCACCTTCGAAATCACATTCACGGATGGAGTTCATGTCATCAGCGCGAAGGTAGAGGATCTGGTGGGCAATTGCCTGATTTTGAACACATCCTTCACTATGGATACCGAACTTCCATACATCAATTTCCTATCCCCGGTCTTGGGATCGAGAATCAACCTCACTTCTGTTCACATTGAGTGGGATGCTGGGGACAACCAGACCGGTCTGCACCATTGCCTCCTATCGATCGATGGAGGTCCATGGCTGGATGTTGGAACCGATCATAATCTCACTGTGCAATTGCAAGGTGAAGGTAGTCACGTGATCACAATTATGGCACTCGATGGTGCGGGACATTTCCAGAAAGCCAACGTCTCCGTCATAGTAGATACAATAGCTCCATCAGTTGTCAACCACTCTCCAGTGGGCGACTCGGTTGAAATAGACGCCCCCATCACCATCACATTCTCGGAGCCAATGGACATTGGGAGTGTTGAGATCCGGCTCAATGACCTTGAGGAGATCCCATTGTGGAACGGTCAAACCGCTATATTGAATCCTTCAAACGGTTTCCAATATGGTTCGACCTATACTTTGGCGGTCTTTGGAAAGGACATATCAGGAAATCAGGTTCAGGAGGAATGGTCGTTCAGCACAATTGCATTAGGAATCATCAGTGGTATTGTCCTCGACGATGATGACCAGCCGATCGCAAATGCGTTGGTATCATTGGATACTGGAGAGAGCACCACCACAAACAGTGAAGGTCATTTCATTCTCGAGGCACCTCCTGGGAGCTACACGATCACCATCACCAAGGATGGCTATGGAGGAAAGGTGATGGACGTTCAGATATCGGATGGCCAGACCCAGGTGAGTAGTAATCTCGAACCGCTCGACGATTCATTCAGTCTGGATCAGAATATGATGTTGATCCTCATCATAGGAATCATATCTTGCATCGCAATAGCCGGTATAGCGGTCAGAAGTAGACACAAGTGATCAATGGAGAGGGGGTGAACGATCCCGCCATATCGTGCTTTCTCGAGGTAACGGTTATTATCCCCCTGCTTTAATGTTCATTTCATCGAACTTCATGGAGGTTTTCAAGATGGCTCGACTTGATGTGGGGGACAAAGCCCCTGATTTCTGTCTCCTGGACATGAATGGGAAAGAGATCTGCCTTTCCAACCTGAAGGGTGAATTTGCCGTGGTCTATTTCTATCCAAAGGACATGACAAGTGGCTGCACGAAGGAAGCACACGACTTCACCGAACAGCTGGATAAGTTCAAGTCCGTCAATGTCCCGGTCGTAGGAATAAGTCCTGATTCGCCTGATAGGCACAGGAAGTTCATCGAGAAGAATGACCTAACGATCACCCTGCTATCAGATGAGGGACACGAGGTCCTTGAGAGATACGGAGTCTGGCAGAAGAAGAACATGTATGGCAAGGAGTTCTGGGGCGTTGTGAGGACAACATTCATAATCGACCCGAAAGGAAATATCGCAGCCTCCTGGCATAAGGTGAAGGTACCTGGGCATGTTGACGATGTGCTCTCAAGATTGCTTACACTATTGAAATGAAAACAGAAGATTGGGTCAGGTACCCTTTCTCCTCATCTCCTCATTTACCCCAGATTTTTCATTCGTTGATATGCCTCCCAGGATCTGGGTATGTGGATAGGCTATTTCCACCTTCTCATCCTGATTGAACTTACTCCATATTCTCCTTGTGATCTCCGAGTGCACTCGTCTTCTGGTTGACGCTTGACACAGGTATATCACGTATAAATTCACTCCAGAATCCGCGAACTTCATTCGCACCTGTGGTTGTCTCGGGATCTCTGTCCGGAGGTCGTTCAGTTCCATTTTGTCCTTATATTCATCAAACTTGCGGATCATGAGGTCTCCGACAACCTCGTTTGCAGCCTCAGTGATGAGTTTGACGGCAATATCGGTATCACTTTCGTAGGTGACCAGGATGGAGATCTCGTCCCATATTAGTGGTAAGTCCCGGGTGTAATTATATATGGGGTGGGAGAACATGAAACCATTCGGAATTGAGACTATCCTCCCAGTGAATGTGTCTCCCGCCATCCAATCACCGAACTCTCTAATCTCGGTTTGAATGGTGCTTATGTCGATAACATAACCATTCACACCCGCTATCGAGACTCTATCACCGATTCTGTATATCGATCTCGTTGAGATGAACAACCATCCGACAATGTTCAGTAGCGGTTGCTGGAGGACGAAGGCCATTGCCGCCGCAAATAGACCCAGAATGATTGCCCAAGAGTTAGGATCGCTTATAACGCCAAATAGCAGGCCTATTATCACTAAAGCCCAAATTATGTAGCTGATGATCTTCCAGGTAGATCTGGCCTCTGCCTCTTTCCTCGTCGAAGTGACCATGTACCTTACGAAGACCTTCCCCCCGATCTGCAGGAAAAACCATGTGATCGAGAGGACGATTCCAGCTGTCAGTCCCAGATTGATGAATCCCTTGCCTCTTTCAGAGATGGATGTAAGAATGATCCCAGCGTTCATCAATATGAAGATTAGAATCATCACGCCTATTAGTGCTAAAATAATGAATTCCATCCTCGATACGAGGGGTTTCTGAATCTCCTCTTCGCTCAAGTGGTAGGTGTATTCCATCTTGGATTAGAAAAAGCTTCTTCAGGCCACTTCATCACAACACAGGTCAATTACAGAATTTGGAATGAGATGTTCATCTTTGGATGAGCACCAATTCTCGAACCGTAATGATCAGGACGGATTCATCGAGATGGATCATGCTTCTGACCAAAGAACGGTCGATTCTTCCCTGAGCTTGTACTTCATTATCTTGCCACTGGCAGTCAGGGGATAGGAGTCCACGAAAGTGATCAGCTTGGGTATCTTAAACCAAGCGATCTTCCCCCTGCAGTAATCCTGAATATCCTCGGCGGTCATCTCTACCCCTGGCTTGAGGATAATGAATGCGCCAGGCTGCTCACCGTACTTCTTGCTGGGAACTCCAACCACCTGAACGTCCTGGACGCCATCGATATGGTGAATGAAGTCCTCCACCTCCTTGGGGTAGATGTTCTCTCCACCACGAATGATCATGTCCTTGAGGCGACCAGTGACCGCGAAGTACCCCTCCTCATCGACGATACCTATGTCACCAGAATGGAGCCAACCCTCCTCGTCGATGGCCTTCGCGGTCTCCTCTGACATGTTGTAGTATCCTTTCATGACATTGTATCCGCGGCAGCAGATCTCTCCTGGTTCACCTGTCTCACAAAACTCTCCGGTCTCAGGGTTCATCACCACGGCTTCAATCCCAGGGTAAGGTTTTCCTACAGTGGAGCACTTCTTCTCTAGAGACGGCTCATCGAATAAAGTCTGGGTAATCCCCGGAGAAGCCTCGGTTAGACCGTATACAATCGTGACCTCCCTCATGTTCATCTTCTCTACGCTCTCGTTCATTGTCTTGACTGGGCATGGGGACCCCGCCATTATACCGGTCCGAAGTGTAGAGAAGTCAAACTTATCGAAGAGGGGATGGTCCATTATCGCGATGAACATCGTAGGCACGCCGTATAGAGCGGTACAACCCTCTCTCTCCACAGACATCATAACATTGATCGCATCATATTTCTCCAGGATGACCATGGTCGATCCGTGATTGATGCTCGAAAGGACTGCGAGCACGCATCCGAAGCAATGGAATAGCGGCACTGGGATGCATATCTTGTCATTTGGGCCCAAATTCTGATTTGCCCCTGTCCAGTAGCCGCAATTGCCTATGTTATGGTGCGTCAGCATTACGCCCTTGGGAAATCCGGTTGTTCCGGAGGTGTACTGCATATTCACCACATCGTGGCAATCGAGGCTTTCCTGACGGGCACGGTATTCATCATCAGTGGTCTGGCAAGCTAGTGCCATGATCTCGGGCATGGAGTACATTCCACGGTGCTTCTCAGGCCCCAGGAACATGACCCTCTTGAGATGTGGATATTTCAACGATCTCAGCTCGCCCCTCTGATGCTCTTTGAGTTCTGGAATAAGCTCATAGAGTGTGTTGACATAGTCTGTGTCCCTGTAACCATCTATGACGAAGATGTTCTCGGTTTCCGACTGCCTGAGAATGTAGTCTATCTCGGCCGATTTGTAGTTGATATTGATGGTCAGAAGTATGGCCCCTATCTTGGCCGTGGCTAGTTGAAGGGTTACCCAGTGCGGAACATTGGTGGCCCACACCGCCACCTTCTCTCCTTTCTTGACTCCAAGAGCCATCAATCCTTTGGCGACCCGGTCCACAGTGTCTGAAAACTCCTTCCAGGTCTCCCTGTAGTCGCGGTCAACGTAGACGATCGCCTCTGTGTCAGGATACTTGCCGACCGTCTCATCAAGGATCTGACCCAGAGTCACTTCCCTGGTTATTTCTTTCCTAGGCATCAAGCTCCCTCAGAAAGGCATGAACAGCGTGGCGTATATCTCCGCCCTGGAATCTCCCTTTGCGCCGAGGTAGTGGGGCACCAGGGAGTTGTAGTACATTGAATCCCCTGCCTTGAGATCGTAGGTGGCCTTCCCGTATATCAGTTCGACCTCGCCCGAGACCACTATGATGAACTCCTCTCCTTCATGGGAAGAGAGTGTCTTGCCATCACACGGATCTATCTTGATGAAGAAAGGTTCCATGTGCCTGTCGGTCTTTCCCTTGCCCAGGGGGTAGTAATGATAGTGCCCTTCCACACCACCAATGACTGAGGAGGTCTCCTCCTGACGATCCCCGTGTGCTACAATCAGTGGATCGTTGACGAACTGATCGTCCATGAAGGTTCCCAGCCTTTGTCCTAGTGCGCGTGCGATCTTGACGAGGACGTTGATAGCAGGGTAGACATCACCCTTCTCGATGCTTTCTATGAGAACGGTATCAACACCCGAGTTCTTGGCGAGTTCCTCAACGTCAAGGCCGAGACGCTCCCGATATGTGCGGATTCGTGTTCCAAGTTTCTCAGAAGAAGACATGTTTCCATCCAACCCTCTTTACCGGAAACATGGCAGGCCATGAAATCTAGACATGACCTCCGTGATTCGAATGGGCGGGAATCACATCAACTATAATAAACATTCTCGACTTCCCTTCAAGAATTCCTCACGATCTTTATTGGAAAAGGGGACCAGATATATCCAAATTGAGATCAGTATCTGTTCGAAGGTTGCGAAGAATAGAATTCAATCATCACCTGGTAACGAAACCTTTCTCCTCAGAATTTCATACCGTTCCTTGATGTTCTTGGCCAATTCGGAATCATAGTAATTGAAGAAAATATATGTGAAGAGAATGGCCAGGAGACTGAGTGTGACGTAGTAACCCACAAAGGAATTCAGGAGCGTACCGGCCTCGTACTCTCTTAACGCGAGTCGTATGAAGAGCGCAATGGTACCTAGAGCAACAAATGTCTGCAGGATTCTGGATTTGATTCCGTTGAAAAGCATGAAGTCCTTCTTCACGCCGGGTATTCGAGCGTTTACGGATGTCAGGGCAAACCATGGTATTACCACCAGAGGGATGATGATTGATAGCGTGCTCAGAATATTCACCGCATCCAACAAAGACAACGATTCCAGGACAACTGGATTGAGGCTGACATACACCGCAAGAACTGTCCCTATGAAAAGCTCCCAGCCCACTGCCTGAATGAACATCCGCTTTGGAAAATAACGCCTCTCGAAAGGCTCGCCGATCTTCAGTTCTGTCATTTCCAATACGTCTGGGATGTCCATGAACCACACGACGATTCTAGCTGAATAAGGATCATTCTTCCCTCTGAATCTCACTATCATGTTGAGTATATGGGGAAGGAGCCTTCGCGTGATCAACACCGTGATCCATATCACGCCAAAACCAATAGATGTGTAACCTAAAGCTCCACCCCAAACTCCGAAGGATAATCCCGCGAACAGAATGAGTGTGGATGTCAAATCCATGTAAGGGTTCAGCTCAATTGAGAAACCAGGAATTCCTATCGAGATGGGCTCATTGAAGAAGAAATAACAATAGAATGCTGCAATGGCTCCGACCACCACTGCTCCAATTGTCGCCCACTTGAATATCTTGTCGGTCGGAACGATTCCGTAGTCTCCACGAGCAACCCAGGACATGATGCCTATCGTGATAAACGTGAAGTTGAGCATGGTGAGAGCAATACCGTAGAAGGAATCCTCTTCCTCCGAGGTGAGGGAAGTGACCAAAATGATTGCGAAGCTGACAGCCAGAAGGATGGCAAAGACCTTGATTAAAGTGCGATCTGTTCTTTCAAGATGATCAGATATACTCTCCCCCGGCGCTCTATTCATCCGAAGAAAATAGGATTTTCAAGACTGTAATAGTTTAGTTAACGGAATAATGAGGTTCGGAGAAGGAAAACTAGATTAATCCATGAGAACATGAATTTGGTCGATCTCATGCTCACGAAGGAGGAAATAGCGGGATTTGCCAAGGAGCTTGTGGCAGCTGAGAGAAATGTGGAACCCATAGAACCACTGACCGCGAGAGCGGACATCACCATAGAGGATGCTTACCAGATCCAGCTCGAGATTATCAGGGTCAAGAAGGCTGATGGCGAGATCGAAGTTGGAAAGAAGATAGGACTCACCAGCAAGAGGATGCAGAAGGCCTTCGATGTCGACATGCCTGATTACGGCCATATAATGGATATAATGATGGTTGACGAGGGAACACCAATTCAACTTTCCGAACTGATCCAGCCGAAGATCGAGGCGGAGATCGGTTTCCTTCTTGATGACGACCTCGTCGGCCCGGGTATAACAGCCCTAGATGTACTCGATTCCACCGCCGGAGTCATGCCCACCTTCGAGGTGATCGATAGCCGGATAAAGGATTGGAAGATAAAGATACAAGACTCGATCTCCGACAACGCATCGATCGGTCGAGTGGTTGCAGGCGGCATGCTGACAGACATCCTAGGTTTGGACCTAAGGACAATTGGGATTGTGGTTAGGAAGAACGGGGACATAGTGGAGACCGCGGCTGGAGCGGAGGTCCTAGGGAACCCCGCGCAGTCTGTAGCATGGTTGGCGAACAAGCTCTCCGACTATGGTGTTTACCTCAATGCAGGAGACCTGATAATATCTGGCTCGGTGATATCGCCTATAGTCGTTGGAGAAGGAGATGTCATCCACGCCGAGTTCGGTGGAGGAATGGGTGGCGTGGTTGCGTACTTCAAGTGATCATTGATCGAAGATCGCTCACAAAAGATCTCCTTTCAAAATGGGAGAACGCCCATATTATCTGGATAAGAAGGAGAGTGGGTCCGCCCAGATTCGTGATTCCCATTGGCCAGACGTTGTTATTTCCAGGAGAATAACGCGATTTCGCGCATTCGTCGTTTCCGGCAAACCTTTTTCTTTTTATTGGAAAAGTATCGTCATTATCGTCATAGCGTCATCCAGTACCCTATGACGGTATCATGACGATAGATGCAACATCGTCATCAGATGGGATCAACGGGATTAGAAGCCGAAAAAACGTCTAGCTAGAGACTGATTTGTAC